>BEIC01000089.1 GCA_002898875.1 bacterium HR26 | reverse complement strand
CGCCGCCGCTCGCGGCGGGGCGGCTGCTGGCGTGGCTCGCGGAACATGTCGAGCAGCAGCAGCCCCTCGATCTCGTAGAACTCGTACATCCGCAGCATCTGCTGCAGCTCTGGATCAGCGTGGCGGTATAGCCCTTCCATCAGTCCCTGTGCCACCACCGGCTCGAACATCTTCGAGAACTTGTTGTTCTGGATGGCGATGAACAGCTTGTAGAGGTCGATCAGCTCGGTCGCCGAGAGGCGCGTGTCGCGGTCGGTCTTGATGATCCGGCCGGAGGCCATGCGCACCCGTAACCCGTGCTGTGTGGCGAAGCGGTTCAACTGGTGCTCGAACTCCAGCGCGATGCGGCCGTAGTCGAACAGGATGAGCTTCAGGTAGATCGACTCGACTGCGAGCGTGAATAGCTCGATGATCTTCTCGCGGTTCGGCGGCACCGCTTCGACGTAGCCGGCGCGGGTCAGGTGGTAGAGCGCGCGGGCTGCCTGGAACTGGGTGATGCCTGCCTCGAGGGCGATCGCTGCGACGTCGCGATGCCCGTCGACCAGCCGAAAGACCGGCTGGAACTCGTCGGGCACCGGCTCGACCGGCATCGGGGTACGCTTTCGGAAGATCACGTAGACCGAGGGCACGATCGGGCTGATCTCGATCCACTCGTCGACCCGGCGCGTGCCCTCGATGATCAGTCGCATGCTGTCGACACTGACCGGCACGCCGCCCTCGTAGACGCAGTGGCCGGCCTTGAAAGTGAAGCGGCAGTTCCGCCAGAGGAACAGGGTGTAGATCGAGATCTCCAGGAGCTGCTCCTGGCAGGCCTGCAAGTCAGCATCGGTGATCGTTCGGGTGATCTTGAGGTGCCGGATGATCGCATCCTCGGTGCGGATCCCTCGCCGCCGGAGCTCTTCCAAGTGCGAGAGTTCTACCTTCCCAGTGCGGATCAGGAGATCCGGGATGCTCGGCAGGCGCGAGCCAGCTGCGACGTAGGTGATGGCGCCCTGCTCGAAGGTGATCGTCCGCGTGTTCCACCCCTGAATCAGCGTGAGCGTGCCGGTCTTCTGGAGGAAGCTCAGCATCTGAAGGAGGTCGGAGAGCGTGAAGGCGCCCAGCCGGCCCTGGAGGTCGTACTCCTCCACGCCGGCCGCCAGCCGTGAGGGATCGAACCGATCGGTCATGGGATGCCTCCGAACGGCGTGACCGTGACCTGTGACTCGCCGACGTGGCCAGCGAGATCGAAGGCTCGGATGGTGAGTGTCGTCTGGCCGGCCGCGCCGGCGCTATCCCAGAGGGCGACCCACACCTGCTGCTCGGGCAGGTAACGCAGCTCGATCGGCGGTCGATCGCCGGCGAGCAGCTCGACCCGCTCGACGCCGACGTTGTCCGTGGCCTGCACCCGGATCGTGGCGAAGCGTCGCGGCAAGGTTCCCGCCTGCGGTCGCTCGATCTGCACGCTCGGCGCTTCGGTGTCGATGCCGAATGCCTGCCAGACCAGGCGGGCGATCTCCTCGTGCCCCTCGTTCGTCGGGTGGACATCGCCCGGGTACCAGGTCCACTCTGCGATGTGGCCGCGGAAGGCTGCCTCCAAATCGGCAAGCCCGGCGCCGTACAGGGAAGCCGCCTCGCGGATGACCGCGTTGAACTGGGCGACCCACCAGGCGTCGGTTCGCTCGGCGGAGGGATCTCCCTCGGTCAGATCGTACACCGTCGTGGCGACGATGGGAGCTTCCTGGCCGACTGCCTCGCGCACGGCGGCGAGCGCGGCCGGGTAGTCCTGGCGGAAGCGATCGAGCCCGGCCTGGCGCTCCTCGGGAGACGCGTCGAGTAGCTCGAGCAGGTCGTTACCTCCCAGGCTGAGCATCACCGCGCGGATCTCGGCTTGCTGCGAGCGAATGCGCGCCACCTCGTCGCGGAGGCGAGCGAGCTGATCGCCCTGGAGGAACGATCGGGTCGTCTCGCCGGGCACGGCCAGGTCGATCAGCCGGGTCGACCGGTTCGTCACCTGAGCCAGCAGATCGCAGACCAGCCGGGGATACGCCCGCTTGCGGGGTAGAGTGGTACCGATCCCGGCGCTGATCGAGTCGCCCAGCGCCAGGCAGACCGGCTCCGGAGCGGCGCTTACCGGCCGGATGGCCGCGGCAGGCAAACCGGCCAGCGCGACGAGGGCCAGTGAGGTCAGGGTAGCGGCCCAGCGACTCCGGCTCATCGGCTGGCTCCGACCGGGAGGCCGAGCCGGCCGAGGGCGGCGCGCAGCAGCTCGCGAGCCGGCTCGTGGGTGAGTGCCATGGCCGCGTCGGCCGGGTCGAGCAGCACGGTATCGGTTTCAAGGTGCCGCTGGAAGTCAGGCTCTGGCTCGGCCGAGACGATCAGGTAGGCGACCAGCCGCTCCCGGCCGGCGGCGGTGAAGCGCAGCGTCCCTGCCCAGCCGATGACCTCTGCCCGCAGGCCCATCTCCTCGTGCACCTCGCGCAGCGCGGCCCGGTACGCCGGCTCGCCCGGCTCGATATGCCCCTTGGGGAGGACGATCGAGCCGTCGGAGGCGCGCCGGAGCGCGACCTTGCCGTGCCCCTCGAGGAGCACGATGGCCCCAGCCTGCGGGATAGCCGGATCGCCTTCGCCCCGGGCGAGGGCGGAGAGCTCGAGCTCGGCCCGGAGCTTGGCGTAGGTCACTGGAATGAGTTCGGGCAGGACCATCGTGTTGGCCAGGATCGGCATGAAGTTGGCGTCGCCCTGCCAGCGTGGTACCACGTGGATGTGCAGGTGGTCGCTGATACCCGCGCCGGCGACGGCGCCCAGGTTCAGGCCGATGTTGAACCCGTCGCAGCGCAGCACGCGACGCTGGGCCTCGGTGAGCCACGGCAGCAGGCCGAACAGCTCGGCATTCGTGGCCGGATCAAGCTCGCTCAGCTCGGCGGCGTGCCGGAAGGGGACGACCATCACATGCCCGGTATTGTAAGGGAAGAGGTTCATGATCAGGTACGCCGCCTCACCCCGGTAGAGGATCAAGTGCTCGATATCGTCACCGGCGGCCGGCTTGGTGCAGAAGATGCAGCCTTCGTGGCGCACATCGCCGGCCACGTAGCGCAGCCGCCAGGGTGTCCAGAGTCGCTCCATTGTCGTGCCTGCGAATCCGCTCACACCCCGCGAAACGTTCAGCACAGATCGTAACACAGCCGCCTCTCCTCTCAGCTCACGGGTCGACCGGCTGGATGGAGAATCGCGGCTGGGTATTTCGGGCTAGCACGAGTGTAGCTTTTCTGCCCGGTAGACTTCCAGGCGCGCTCTCCTCATCACGCTCAGCCTCAGCCGTCCGATCGGCAGCGTGCGAGACCGGCAAGCGCCGCGGCAAGCGCAGGCTCGTGCCTGAGCTCATGGTACCGGTGGCATCCCGCGTACGATCGCGGTAGAATGAGCTATCGCCTGCAGGGTGGGTTGACGTGGCAGCGTTCTCTGTACCATACTACGCCGGCAGGCGTTGCCTTGGGGGAACGTCGATATCAAGGAGATGCGCACCGCATGGCAGCGCTGAGGGAAGTGGGAGAGGGAAGGGGTCCGGCGAACGGGGCAACTGGCTTACCGGTGCCGTCCGTTCCTCGTCGCCGGCGTGCGAAGGTGTCCCCTGGGATACCGCGCGTCGTTCAAATGGCGATCGACGCGGGGCTCGTCCTCGTTGCGTTCTGGCTGGCGCACGCGCTGCGCTACCGGGCCGAGCTCGGCGGCGATGTCCCGGAGGCCTTCGTCCAGCCGTTCAGCGCCTTCGCCGATAAGGCCGCGCTCCTCGTCCTGGCAGCCCTGGCCATCTTCACCGTGCGCGGGCTCTACCGCCTGCCGCGCTGGACCAGCCTCGTGGACGAGAGCTCAATCATCGCCAGCGGCGCGACGACGGCCATGGCGATCGTCATCCTGTACAGCTTCCTGCTTCGCTTCTCGCCCTCACGCTTGATCTTCATCTACGCCTGGGCCTTGATGATCGCGTTGCTGATCGGCGAGCGACTGCTGGGCCGCTGGCTGAAGGCGCAGCTCTGGGCGCGCGGGATCGGCGTCGACCGGGTGCTGGTTGTCGGCGCTGGGCCGGCCGGCCAGCGGATCATGCAGTATCTCTACAACCACCCGCGCCTGGGCTACCGCGTGATCGGGTTCGCCGACGTGCAGGCGCCCGCTGAGGAGCTGGCCCTGGCGACCGAGCGGCGGGTGGTTCACCCGCCCTACCTCGGCGACCTCAGCCAGGTCACCGAAATCGTGCGTTCAGCTCAGGTCGACGAGGTGATCGTCGCGCTGCCACCCGCGCATCACGACCAGATCCTGGAGATCGTCGAGCAGTGTCGCGAGCTCGACGTCGCCTTCTCGCTGGTGCCTGATCTCTTCGAGCTGGCGCTCGACCGGGTCCAGATCAGCGAGGTGGCCGGCCTGCCGCTGATCGGGATCAAGGAAGGCCAGATCCGGGGCTGGAACTACGGCATCAAGCGAGCGATGGACATCGTCATCTCGCTCACGGTGCTGATCCTGGCTGCGCCGTTGATGGCGCTCATCGCGCTGGCGATCAAGCTCGACTCGCCGGGACCGATCCTCTTCCGCCAGGTGCGGGTGGGCAAAGGCGGGCGCCATTTCATCCTCTACAAATTCCGCTCGATGGTCGACGGGGCCGAGCAGCAGCAGCCGGTGCTCCAGGAGGTGTACGGTCGCGGCGCGCTGCTCTTCAAGCTGCGCGACGACCCCCGGGTGACCCGGGTGGGACGGTTCCTGCGCCGGACGAGCCTGGACGAGTTGCCCCAGTTCTTCAACGTGCTCAAGGGGGAGATGAGCGTGGTCGGCCCGCGCCCGCCGGTACCGGCCGAGGTGGCCGAGTACCAGGACTGGCACCTGCAACGCCTAATGGTGACGCCGGGCCTGACCGGCCTCTGGCAGGTCAACGGTCGCAGCGACCTGAGCTTCGATGAGATGGTCCGGCTCGACCTCTACTACGCCGAGCACTGGTCTCCATGGCTGGACATCAAGCTGATGCTCCGCACCGTGCCGGTCATCCTCACCGGCCGCGGGGCCTACTGAGCGAGCCTTCGCTCCCCACGCCCGCCGCACGACGCTCTTGCTCCCTCGCAGCGGCGCGCCCGCCCTGCCGGATCGAGCAGTGCGTTCGTCACTGGGTTGCGCGGCAACCCCTACGCCGGCTCTGCTGGCGGGGCTAGGAGCTCGGCCCTCGCCTGCGCGGCGGCCTGCTTCTTACGCTGGTAGTGCCGGCGGGCCTTCATGCGGTTGCCGCAGCTCCGCATGTCGCACCAGCGCCGGCTGCGGTTCCGGCTGCGGTCGATGAACAGCCAGCCGCAGGGCGGGTTGGCGCACTCGCGGACCCGGTCCAGCTCGCCCGAGACCAGCAGTTCGGCCGCCGCTCGCGCGATCGGCCAGAGCAGGCAATCCAGCGTCTCGCCCCAGCCGGCCCAGCCCCAGGCGAAGCGCTCCCCCGCCGCGACGATTCGCAGGTGATCCGACGCGTCTCTGATGGCGGCGTTCAGCAGGTCCAGGTCGGCAGCCGCCGGCTGTCGCCGGTGGGCGATGGCGGAGAAGATGCGGTAGATCGCTTCGCGTAGCTCGATCGCTCGGGCCAGGGTGGCCTGAGCGTCCTCCGGGCCTCGCTGAGCCAACTCGTGCAGCAGCGCTGCGGTCGTGTCGTCGAGCAGCCCGAGGTGCTCTCCCCAATCGAGGAGCGCCTCGTAGCTGGTGAGTGTCTCGACCGGCTGCGCGCTGGCGTGCCAGTCGGCGGTGTTGGCGAAGGCGAGGGCCAGGTTTCCGCTGTCCGGTGGGCGCACGTCGGCGATGTACACGATGCCGGCTTGTCCCTCCCGGGTCGTACCCATCGACGAAGCTCCGAAGACGTCCCAGGCAGTACACGGGCGCGATACCCTAACTAGCTGCAAGTGTATCGGAGGTTACACAATCAGTCAAGCAGGGGCGTGGCTGAGGGTCGATCACGTTCTGCCGCCCTCGCCTCCGTCTCTTCCCTCGTGGGTGCTCGAGGGAGGGGTTGGGGCCAGGCAATCCAGCCGGCTGGTAGGGGCGAAATAACCATTCGCCCCTCCTCTTAGCTCTCGGCGTTAGCCCAGGGATGCATCCCTGGCCCTGGGACACCTCAGGCCTGTCCTGCAGGACCGGGCGACGTACACGCCCGGGTGCCGGCGAGCTGAAGTCGTCGGGCTATCTGAACAGCTCCCGCCTCGTCCACTGCCCACCCCCGCCAGGCCGGCCCCTCTCCTGTGTAGAGGATGTCGCCCGGGGGAATACCCGGGCGAACTCGTTCGAGGAGTGTGAAGGCACGTGTGACGACTAGGACAGGCATTAACCGACAGAATCGCGCCAGCCGATGGCCTCCGACTCAGCGGCGACAGCATCCATGACGTCGAGTACGGGTTCGATCCGGAACTGGAAGACTGCAAACGCAGTCGTTAGCTTGTGCAAGGCTGCCAGGTCATCGGACTCGATAACGGCATAGCCGCCGAACTCTCCCACGCGGACGAGAAACTGGTGGAACTTGAGCGTTTCCGGCATCTGCCACTGCTGGAACAGCTCGAGGACCCGCTTCTGAGCTTGCTCGTAGTCTGTCGCCGACCCGGCGGGCCGCTCCCACCACGTCATGACGTACTTCATGGGTCATGCGCCCTTCTCTGGTGTGCCTTCACACCCGATTTCCGGATGCATCAGCGCAGAACAGACGCCGCCACGATATGTAGGTAGCGTCCCGGATCATGGGCTAGCTCACCGGCGTCGAGCCCTGGTCCAGCACCGCGCCGCTCTCGCTCACGAAGGCCCACTCGTAGCGGTCGGGGAAGAGCCGGAGCACCAGCACCCCGAAGCTGGTCTCGTTCAGGTACTCGTCGCAGGGCTCTTTGTCCTTGTTCGCGTCAGTGTCCTGCAGGTTCTTCCCCCCGCTGCCGACAACGAAGTGGCGGATGCCGCCCGCCGAGCAGACCGAGCTGGCGGTCTGCGGCGCGAATCGCTGGTAGTTGTGGTCGTGGCCCGACAGCGTCAGCTCCACGCCGTGGCGCTCGAACAGCTTGTACAGGTCGGCAAGCTCGCCCTTGCAGCAGTTGTGGTACTTGCCGGTCGACCAGTACGGGTGGTGCATGTAGACCAGAACGTTCTTCCCGGCGTTCGCCTCCAGCACGCTGGCGACGAACTGGTACTGCGGGGAGCCGGCCCGACAGCCGCCGACCTCATCACAGTTCGAGTTGACGGCGATCGCGACCCAATGCTCGTCCAGCGTCCAGGCGTAATACCCCTTGCAGTCTTTGCGGCAGCCCGGCTCCAATGGCGTGGCGCGATCGCCAAAGTAGGCGAAGTAGCCTGCCGCGCCGCCGGTACGGTACTCGTGGTTGCCGATGGCCGGGTAGGTACGGTCGAGCAGGCGGCCCCAGGTGGGATCGTAGCTGGCCCGGTACTCCTGGAGCGCCCCGTCCTCGTACTGCGTGTCGCCGAGGACCAGGGCGTAGTCCGGGCTCTGCGCCAGCGCGACGTCCGAGGTGTACTTGTGGCGGCAGGCGGAGCTAGTCCCGTTGTTGTCATTCCAGCTATCCGATTGCGGGTCGCAGGCGATGTCGCCAGCGGCCACGATAACGACGGGATCACCGCTAGACGGCGGCGGAGCGGGCTCCGGAACCGTCACCGTTGCCGGGGTACTCGGCTCGGAGAGGTTACCGGCGGCGTCGCGCGCTTGGACCTCGTAGGTGTATGTAATGCCCTGAGAGACAGACGCGTCGCTGTAGCTGGTCACGTCACCCAGGCTCGCCAGCAGCGCGCCGTCGCGGTACAGGTCGTAGCCAGCGATTGGGCTGCTATCGCTGGCTGGCGTCCAGGTGAGGTCGATCTGCCCTGAGCCGACCACGACCGCGCGCAGGTCGGCCGGCGGGCTGGGCGGCGTGCGGTCCACGATCCAGGTGTGAGCGGCTGGTGTCGGATCGGCGTTGCCGTCAGGGTCGAGCGCGCGGACTTCGAAGGTATGCTCGCCCTCCGCGAGGCCGGTGTACGTCTGGCCGCTGGAGCACGACGCGTAGGTGCCTCCATCCAGCCGGCACTGGAACGTGCTGCCCGGCTCGGTCGCATGGAAGCTGAAGCTGGCTTCCTGGCTGTCGGTGAACGCTGATGGCCCGGTGTCGATCACGGTGTCAGGAGGCGTGGCAACGGCCGGGACGGTGACCGTGACCGGGGTGCTCGCGTCAGAGAGGTTGCCGGCCAGATCCCAGGCCAGCACGCTGTAGGAGTAGGTCGAGCCCCCGGCCACCGTGGTATCGGAATATGCGGTCTGGTCACCGACGGTGGCGAGCAGCTCGTCGTCGCGGTAGATCAGGTAGCCGGCTATCCCGTGGTCGTCGCTCGATGCCGACCAGCTCAGGTCCACCTGCGTGGGGCCGGCGACGGTCGCAGTCAGGTCGGTGGGCGCGCTCGGCGGCGACGTGTCGACCGTCCAGGTGAAAGCGGCAGGAGTGGGGTCGCTGTTGCCGGCCGCGTCGGTCGCCTGCACCTCGAAGGTGTGGTCGCCGGCGCTGAGGCCGGTGTACTCGACCGGGCTGGTGCAGGGGCTCGCCGCGCCGCCGTCGAGCCGGCAGCGGAAGCTGCTCCCCTCTTCGGTTGCATGGAAGGCGAAGCTGGCGCTCGTGCTCGAGCTCAGCGCATGGGGGCCGCTATCGATGACTGTGTCCGGCGGCTCGGTGTCCTCTACCGCTTCGGTGGGGGACTCCTCCGACCCGGCAACGACCACCACGAGCTCAGGGGCGTGCTGTCCTTCGCGCGAGGAGACGTCGAGACCGTCGTCGGAGTTCGGGATAAGGGCAATGGTGTAGGTTCCGTCTCTCGTCACCAGCGCGGTGACGTCGAACTCCGCCCAGGTCCCCGCCTTCAGCGTGCAGTGGTCGTGGAGCGGGCTTCCCTTGACACCCGGCCGATTGCTCCAGGTGAGTGTCGCCTCGTCCCAGTCGTTGTTCGCCGCGTAGGCGATCGGCCCGTTGGCAGTGCTGTCGGTGACGTAGACACGCAGCGTTGCCCGCTCGACCGGCCCCTGGATGCCGGTCACGGTGAAGCGGAGGTATGTCTCCCGCCGCGGGGAACCATCGGTGAGCAACTCGGCCTCAGCTCCGAAGCTGGTGTCCGGAGACCGCTCCTCGACGTAGGTGTCCGCCTCCGGGCTGAACCGCAGCTCCTGTGGCCCACCGGTGGCTGGCCAGGCCAGCAGTAGCCAGATGGCGGCGGCGATTGCTGCCAGCAGCAACACCTCGCGAAAGCGGCGCGCCTGCTGGAGGCCACTTCGGAGCAGCCGGGCGGCGGGCAGCGTGCGGAAGCTCGACCAGAGTTCTCGTTGCTCCTGCTCGGGATCCATGGAACCCCTCCCATCCCTAGGCCGGTGCGCTACTCCGGTGTGGCCCTGGCCTCGACTCGCTGTGCTGGCCGGATCGTCTCCAGCGGGGTACAGGGGACGAGGCTAGGGCTGCCGCTGTATGAAGCGATTCGGGCGGAGCAGCGCAGGCTCAGCCCGGCGCGACCGGCGGCGCGGTGCTCCACGGTATGCGGGTACCGGTGGTGCCTAGGGGCTTGGATGTCCCTTGGCCGGACACACACCGGTGATATGACGGGCGAGGTCAGAGGGAGGGTGGAGCGCTGCCCGTACGATCGCCTTCGTTCAGCCGCGTTCGGAGCGATCCGAAACGTATGGAGACTCTAGCGAGTCCGGCCCAGCGCTACCAGTTCTGGTGATGACCAATTCGTAGCCGAGTGCTGGTCACTACTTAGCCAGATGTTGTTCACCGGGGATCGAAGTGGG
>BEIC01000088.1 GCA_002898875.1 bacterium HR26 | reverse complement strand
CCCCTCGGCCAAGATGCGGCTGAGGGGACAAGCCGAATATCGGCGGATGACGAGTTGCCGTTACTCGTCTCTGCTGACTCCTGCCTTCTCGCGCTCGCGAGCAGGCGGGGCTGTCACAGCGGGCAGCATGGTCCGCGAGTCCGGCATCGCTCGCCTGGCCGGCCAGCTCAGCCGGCGCACCGCTACGTCGAGCGGGAAGAGCAGCGCGGCCGCGCCGACCAGCCAGGGCCAGAGGGCCAGGCGCTCCTCGGCGCGGGCGACAACGGGGCTCGCCATTAGATCGGCAGGCAGGCGCAGCTCGCGGCCACTGGTGCCTTCGGCGAGCTGGCGGAGCAGGGCGGTGTTCACCCCTGCGGTTCGGTTCTCCAGTCCAGGCGCCGCCACGGTGAAAGCCGCCAACTCCTCCTTGATCACCTGGTCTCCCGCTCGCTGGCTGAAGAGCACCCGGTAGCTGCCAGGGTGCTCGATAGCAAGCGTCTGCTCGTACACCCCCGGCGCGCGCTGGGGCAACGCCACTTCGCGAGCGCTGCCATCCGGGAGCACGACCGTCGCGCGCGTGTCTAACCCGTTGGCGAACGTGCCGTCTTCCCGCAGGCTCTCCACGCGCAGGAGGACGCGATGGCCGCCGGGGTCGGGCTGGGTCGTCACGAGGAAGTCTGGCCGGACCGGTGCGGGCATCGACCAGCGCACGAGCTGCGGCCAGAACAGCGCGGCGTCGGGCCAGGCACTATCCAGCCAGCGGCTGGACCAGCCGGTCGGCGAGACGTCCGAGGTCCAAGCGACAACCCGCCCGAGGCCGTACTGCCAGTGCGCCAGAAGTGGGTCGCCCTGGGCTGTCTCCAGTGCAGTCACCGCGCGCTGGCGGGGCGTCGTCGCGATGTACCCGTTGAGCGTAGGTAGCTCGCCCGGCAGGCTGCGGAGCAGCGGGCTGGGGGCCACCGGCTGGGCCGTCACCTCGCTCTCGACAACAGCGCTGCGGATCAGGATCGATGTTTCCTGGGTGGCGATCTTCGGTACCTGCGAGCTGCGCTCGGTGAAGTGGTAGCGCCCGCCGCCCAGCTCGGCGAGCCGGGCAAGCAGCTCAGTATCAGCGTCGGAGCCGATCGCCACCGTCGAGAGCGTAATGTGATACGGCTCCATCCTCCGCAGGAGCGCCTCATAGCCGCGATCGCTCGACTGCCCGTCGGTCAGCAGCACAATGTGTTTCAGCCGGGCGTCGACCCTGGACGCGGCCTCGTAGGCGGCCTGGAGCGGCGGAAGGATCGAGGTGCCGCCTCCGCTCTCGATGCCGCTGATCCGATCCTGAATCGCCTTGATGTCGTCCGCGCGCTCGATGCGCGTGGTCGGGACGATCCACTGGTATTCCGAATCGAAGGCGATGATCCCGATCACGTCGCCGGGCTGTAGTAGCCCGACCGCCTGGATGGCCGCCTCGCGCGCCATGGCCAGCTTCGACGCCTCGTTCGACCAGGCCGAGGCCATGCTGCCGGACTTGTCAAGCACAAGGAAGAGGGCAACGCTGCTGCGCTCGGGCCGCTCCGGTGGCCGGCTTGAGACCGGCAGCATCTCGTCGAGCGTCGATCCCTCGTAGCCACCCGGCCCGAAGCTGCGTTGCCCGCCGATGACGACCAGGCCGCGCCCGAGCTCCCGGACGAAGAGCTGCAGGGTCTTCTGCTGGTCCAGTGTCAGGCTCGTGGCCGGCGTGTCGACCAGCACTGCCGCGTCGTAGCCGGCGAGGGGCTCGGTCGTCGGGGGGATCTCGCTCGATGGCTGGACCTGAACGTCCAGACCATCGGCGCGAAGGATCTCAACCAGGCGGCCCGCCTGGCCCGGCTCGTGCTCGAGCACCAGGACCCGCCCGGGCTCTTTGGCCACCATCGAGGCCACAAGGCTATTGTTGTCAGCGCGCGTATCTTGTGCCGACGCCACGTCAGCCTGGATGTCGTGGAACCCGGTGGACGGCAGCCGAAGCGTCACCGGCACGCGGTTGATGCCAGGTTGGAGCGCCAGTTGCTGCTCGGAGACGACCTGTCCATCGAGCGAGACCCGGAGCGTGGCGGTGATCTGCCCACTGCTGTGAAGCACGACCGGCAGGTCAACGAGGTCGCCGGCTCGGGCGAACGGCGGTGCTTCCAGCGACGCAACGGTCACCTCCGGCGGCTGCTGGCCCGCCAGGCTGATCGGCACGTAGGACACTGCGGCGCCATCAGCGGCGGCCTGGCGGACTGCGCGCGCGGCGTCGCCGGCCGTCTCCCAGCCGTCGGTCAGCAGCACGATCTCGCCAGCGCTCGATTCGCGGGAGGACAGCACGCTCCCCGCCAGCGTGATGGCTTGCTCGAGGTTCGTCTCTCCTCCGGGTGGCGAGCTGGCTCCCGCTCCAGCGAGCTGCGCCCATTGACCGAACTCGATCACCGCCGTCCGGCTGTTCGGGCCGAGCTCCTGGATCGCCTGGTGGATCCAGGCCTGCGCCCAGGCCCGCTGCTCCGGGCTCAGGCTGTCAGACACGTCGATCGCGAACACGACGTTCCTGAGCGGCCGGAGGAGCCCGATGGAGGGCTCGGCCAGCGCGAGGATCAACAGCGTCACGATCAGGACTCGGAGCGCGAGCGCCGGCGCCCGCTGGCCGGCCGGCATGGCCCGCAGGCGCCGGCGGGCCAGCACCAGGATCGCCGCGATCGCTGGAGGGAGCGCCACCAAGATGAGAGGATATTCGACGTGGATACCGGTTAACCTGTCCATGCTCGTCCGATCCAACTCTTGTGGCGCGCTACCTCGTCATGCGGTCTGATGCTCCTGCTTGCCCCTCGCTCGCTAGCCTCGGCGCGTGAATACCAGCCACTCGAGCCCGACCAGCGCGACCAAAGCCGCGGCCAGCAGTCTCCACCACTCCTTCACAGGTAACTCGGCTGTCCCGGCAGCCGGGGGGCTGGCCTGGACCGTTGCCGGCAGCGGGGCCAGATCCCGGCGCGGACGGATGTCGGACTCGGCGCGGTCGAACAGGTTCACCGAGAAGGAGGAGAGCACCGCTTGCTCGTTTCCCGCGTCCAGCACCAGGTAGCGGCCGGTTCGCTCCGTGTCGCGGATCCAGAGCTCGCCACCGGCCGGGTCGGCCGGCTCGACGATCTGCCGCCGGCCGTCCGGGCGTACCAGCAAAGCATGCCCCCCGCTCGGGGCAGGCAGCGCGATCGGCTCCCCGGGAGCGACCGTCCGGCCAGAGCGATCGGCGATCAGGTACGCGACGGCATTGCTGACCAGGAGCGGGAAGGCGAGCGATTTGTCGATTCCGGACTGCGCCGGGTCAAAGGTGAAGATCACCAGCGGGTAACCGCGGCCGTAGCCCTCCAGGATCAGGGGTCCCTCGCCGGCCGCCACGACCGGTCGAGCCCAGGGAACGCGCGCGATGCGCTTGCCCACTGCGCCGGTCAGGGCAGCGATATCCACGCCGCGTAGCAGCGGATGGCCGGTATCGACTGTCGTCAGGCTCGTGGTGGTGAACGTGCCCAGGACTGGGAGGAGGCGGTTTCCACCGGGCGGGTTGACGATCAGGAGCGGGCCCCGCGGCAGCTCAGGTGGCAGAAAGCCGTCGAAGACCGTGATGTCGGCGCCGGATCCGGAGGCCTGGTAGGCGTCGGGGCTGACGACCGCGAGCTGGACGGTCGGAATGGCCTCGAGCGCCTGGCGCAGCGCGCTGGACGCAGGCGAGACGAGCTGGACGCGGAGCGAGCGAGTGCCCAGGAGCGGCGTGTCTACCTCGACCCGGTCGTCCAGCGGCAGCGCGTCCGGCTGCGGCCGGTCAAGCTGGATCGCCAGACGCGACAGGTCGCCAGGCAGCTCGACCAGGAGGCTTCCGGCGCTGTTGGCCGGCAGCTCGACCGTCTGCCGGGCGATCTCACGGCCGTTTGCCGCGTCGGCGACACGGACCGGCAAGGAAGCGGGCCGGTCGTCCAGGTTGGCCAGCTCGATATAGGCCGTGCGCCGGTCGGGGGTGGAGGGCTGCGAGCGCACCTGAACGGCGACGATAGCCTGGTTGCCGGTGCCTGGATTGCCGGCAACGGAGACGAACTCGACCGGAGCGGCGAGCGCACCCACCGGCTCGAGCGGCGGAAAAGCCCCGTCGGTGAACACCAGGATCTGCCCGCGCAAGCCGGGCGTGCGGGCGATCTGCTGGGAGGCCAGTGCGATGGCGTCGTGCAGCGCGCCTGATCCGTCTCCAGGCTGCGCCTGGCGCAGCGCCTCGCGCACCTGATCTGGCGAGCCGCTGGCCAGGAGCGTCGCACTTGGCCCGGCCCGCACCAGGCTGACCTCGTCGGACGGCTGGAGTGCCGACAAGCGGTCGAGAGCACGCGCCCGAGCGGCTTCGAACCGGCTCGGCGCGACATCCGTCGCCTGCATGCTGGCGGAGGCGTCGAGGACCAGCACGACGTGTCGTCGTGGCTCGGCCACCGGCGTCGCCGGGCGGGCCAGGGTGATCCCGCTGAGCCCAGCCGCGATGAGCTGCAGCAGGAAGAGCAGCGTCAGCCGCGGCAAGCGCGGGCGCGAATGCCCCGCCACGCTCGGAGCCAGGCCGGCCCAGAGGAAGGTGGCCGGCACGCGCACGCGCCAGCGACTACCGCGCAGCAGGTGTAACAGAAAGATCGTGACGGGTAAAGCCAGGGCGAGCGCGAGTGCCAGCGGGGTGAGGAACAGCACGGTTCACCTCAAGAGCTGCGCGCCCCGCAGGTCCTCGATCAGGAGAGACTGGATCGAGCGATCCGTGCGCACGCGTGCGTAGCGCAGCCCGCGCTGGGCGCAGAGGCGCTCGATGTCGCCGAGCCAGTTCGCCAGGCGATCCCGGTAGGCCGCGACGGCCGCCAGGTTCAGGCCGACGTCCAGGACTTCGCCGGTCTCGGCGTCGACGAGCTCGACCTCGCCCAGCGGATCGGGCGCCTCTTCCTGTGGGCTCAGCACGTGGATCACCGCCAGATCAGCTCCCTCTCTGAGCAGGGCGTCGAAGGCGTCACCGAGGCTACCAGGGTTGGCGACGAGGAGATCGGAGACGAGAACGACGAGTGGCTGGGTCGGGTGTGCCCCGCGTGGGAGCGTGGCCGGTATCCGCGACAGCTCCTCGGCCAACGCCACCTGACCATCGGGCTCGACCGAAGTCAGGAAGCGAATCACTTCCGGGAACTGTGTGCGGCCGGTAATGGGCCCGAGCGCGCGGAGCTGCTGGCCTAGGCAGACGATGCGGACAACTGCTGCCTGCCGGAGGCCAACATAGGCCAGGGCGGCGATGGCCTCTACCGCGCGGTCGAGCTTGCTCGGCTCACCCCAATCCATCGAGGCGGAGCAATCGAGCACCAGGAACAGGTGAAGCCGCTCCTCCGCTTCGGTGACCTTCACCTGTAGGGTGCCGAGACGGCCGTAGACGTTCCAATCGATCCAGCGCGGGTCGTCGCCAACCTGGTAGGCGCGATGGTCGAAGAAGTCGATCGCCGGGGTTCGCAGGCGGCTGCGGTGCTCTCCACCCGGTCCAGCCGTGGCTGGCCGGCGGGTTATGAGTGCCAGCCGGTCGAACTGGTGCCAGTCTCGCTCGCTGAGACGAACCGTGGTGCCGCGCTGGAACTCGGGGCGCCGCAAGAGGCGAGCGATGCTCGCCTTGCCTCTCGCGGTGAGGGAGAAGGGAATCCGCACCACTCGGCTCCATTCTCCTTCGGTTCGGGGCGCTGGCCGGCGACGCCCGAGCTCACGTCTCCTCCGGAACCCGCGTCAGGATCTGGCGGATCACGGCGTCGGCCGTCACGCCGTTCACCTGCGCCTCGTAGTTGAGGATGAGCCGGTGGCGGAGCGCCGGGATGGCCACGCGCCGCACGTCCTCGTAGGAGGCGTTAAGCCGGCCGGCTAGGACCGCGTGGATCTTGCCGGCCAGAATGAGGGCTTGGGCCGCCCGTGGACTCGCCCCGAGCCGGATAAAGCGCCGCGTGACCTCAGGCGCGGCCGGCAGGTCTGGGTGCGTCGCCAGCACAATGCGCGCGGCATAGTCGACGACGTGACTGGCCGCCGGTACCTCGCGTACCAGCTCCTGGAGCGCCAGAATCGTCTGGGCGTCGGCGATGGGGTACGGCCTGTGACCGTCAGGGCCGGTGGTGCGCTGCACGATCTCGACCAGCTCTTGCCGCGAAGGGAAGCCAACCTGGAGCTTGAAGAAGAAGCGGTCGAGCTCTGCCTCCGGGAGCGGGTACGTGCCTTCCAGCTCGATCGGGTTCTGCGTCGCGAGGACGAAGAAGGGTCGCGGGAGCTCATGGCTGCGAGTGCCGACGGTGACCCGGCCCTCCTGCATCGCCTCCAGTAGTGCCGCTTGTGTCTTCGGTGTCGCTCGGTTGATCTCGTCGGCCAGCACAAGGTTGGCGAAGATCGGCCCAGGTTGGAACTCGAACGTCCGGCGCCCATCTTCGCGCTCGACCAGGACATTGGTTCCGGTTACGTCGGCTGGCATCAGGTCAGGGGTGAACTGAATCCGGCTGTCGCGGAGTCGCAGTGCCTGGGCGAAGCTGCGAACGAGCATCGTCTTGCCCAGCCCTGGCAGCCCTTCGAGCAGCACGTGGCCACCGGCGAGGAGCGCGATCGTCACGCCCCGGACGACCTCGTGCTGCCCCACGATCACCTGGGCCACCTGTTGCTCCAAAGCCAGCACAGTCTCGCGAAGCCGGTCGATCTCGGATTGCGTGCGTGGTTGCTGCATCATGGCGAACTCTCGTGTCCTTCTCCGTTGAAGTACTCCTGAATCAGCCGGCGCCGGTCGCCAGGCACGAAGTTCTGCTCCGGTGGGAGCGGCGTCACCGCGGGGGCATTGCCACCTGCTCCTGCTGCCGCGGCTACCGGGCTGTTGACCGAGAGGGCGGGCTGGGCATTCTCCCCAACCGGGAGCGATTCGCCGCGCCCGAGGGTGAGCTGGGCGGGAACTTCGACCGGCGTCCCGCTGGTCTCCAGCCGCGGCGTGGTGTGATCAAGGTTCATCGCCGGGCGCTCGCCGCCGCCACCCGCCTGCTCACCGCCAGCCTGCTCGCCCTGCTTGATGCCGCCCGGCTGGGGGCCGATGGTGCTGTCCGCCTGGCCTGAGCTACCGGTCCCGCTCCCACCTTCGGTGCCTCCAGCGGCAGCTCGACCGTCCTGCCAGCGCTCACCACCTGCACCGCTCGCGCCCTCCATGCTCCCAGGATTGCCGCTCGATTCAGTTCCCCCGGATGTGGGAAGCTGCTCGGACAATTCGTCGGGGGGATCGCCCGCGGCTGCGGTTGCCGACGGGCCAAGGCGAGCGACCTCTTGTGCCAGCTCCTCGAGCGCCCGGCGCTGCGCCTCATAGTCAGCCCCGGCGAGTGCTTGCGCCGCGCGCTGCTCCAGCTCGGCCAGCCGGGATCCCTGGCTGCTCGGGTCCCGCGCTGCCTCCTGGAGGGCATCGGCGAGCCGCTCCTTGGCCTCCGGCGAGAGCTGGTCTACGTTCTCGCCGAGCTGAGAGAGCTCAGCGGCTGCGGTTTGGTAGTCTCCTTGCTGAATCGCCTGCGCTGCCGCCTCGCCGACCGAGACCTCTGCCAGGGCCTGCGCTAACCGGTCCAGCGCCTGTCGCTGGGCTGCTGCGTGCTCGGCCGCCTGAGCGGCGGCCGGGTCGATCGTATGCAATTCGCCCATCTGGCTCTCCGGCAGCATCCCCACCGGCTGCTCGATCACATCCAGCTCCGGAGCAACCATCCCAGTCTGAGCGAGTTCCGGTTGTGCGGGGCGTGCCCACGGCAGGAGCGCCGCCAATTCGCCCAGGCCTAGGCGCGGGAGCAGGAGGAGAGCAGCTGCCAGGAGGGTCGAGCCTAAGGAGATGAGGATCTCGCGCCGCACCCGATCGACCAGCGGTGGCCAGTGTCCGCTCACTTCTGCTGCGGCCTGCGCCGCATCTCGCACCTGGAGCCAGGCCAGGCGAGCGCGGCGCAGCGACTCGGGATGCTGCATCAGCTCGAGTGCGGTCGAGAGCCGCTCGTGCAGGCCGAAGCGCCGGTCAACCGCTCGCGCTGCCTGCATCGCCGAGGGCCAGCAGATCGCGGTGATCGCGAGCGCGGCGATCAATGGGAGCAGTAGTGCACCAACAGTGATGGCGATCGGCACGTCGAGAGCGAATGCGCTGGCGAGCGAGCGGGTGAGGGCGGCCGCGACGAGCCCGGCGCCGACCGCATAGAGCAGAAGCCGGAGCAGTAGTTCGGTACCGAGCTGCCAGCGCATCTCGTGAATTGCCTCGTGGAGATCGAAAGGATCGCGGTGTGCTGTGTTCATCGACTGCTCGCCCCCACCGAGATTTTGCCGCTTGTACCGAGCGAGCCAGGCTGTGCGTTGGATTGTACCCCGACCATCCTCCTGAGACCAGATACGGAGTAGTGCGGATTTCGGTTTTGGCCGGCATTCGAGGCAAGCCCTGCGATGGACGTAATGTACTCAAGAGTGGCGCTGGCGATAGGTCCTACCGGCAGTGCGACGGTGCCGGAGGGGAGGAGAGGGCCCGCATACGAGGGAAGGCTGGCGCGCTGGAACTGGACGCCTTGGCATCGCCAAGGCGGAATGTGACAGGCGGTCGGAGGGCGGCCCGGCCGAACTAGAGCCAGCCGCGGTCGATCAGCATCTCGCGCGCTAGGTGGCCGAGCAGCACCTCGTAGCGCGTGCCGGCGAACTCGGGGTGCCACTCGAAGCGGTTGCGCTCGAAGTACTGAACAACGTAGACCTGCCCATCGGTCTTGCTCTGCTCCTCGAACTCTTCGCTGATGGGATAGCCGAAGATGGGCAAGCCGCCGTTTTGCCACCAGTACTGGCGGAACAGACCACGCAGGGTATGCCCGGTCTCGGGGAAGTAGTCGACGTCCGGGTCCGAAGGCGGTGGGACCGGCTGGAAGGGTGGCTCCTGCCGACGAGCCGCGGTGCGTTCAGAGCCGAGCAGGCCGAGGAGCACCTCGAACTGCGTTCCAGCGAATTCGGGGTGGTGCTCGAAGCGCGCGCGCTCGAAGTATTGGGTCAGATACGTATTGCCGTCGGTGAGCGAGACCTCAGGAAACGGCTCGGTGAGTGGGTAGCCGAATCGCTCCAACCCCCCGTTGGCTTGCCAGTAGTCGTAGAAGATGCGCGGCACATTGTGCTGGGTCTCCGGGAAATAGATCATGCTCGGGTCGCTGCTCGGCGGTGCCGGGCTGGTCGGAGCCGGGAGCGTGACCACCTCTTGTGGGAACGTGCCCTGCTGCTGGTAGCGAACGAACTCCTGCACCAGGCTCGCGGTGAACCGCCACCGGCGGACGCTGCGTAGCCGGATGAAGCCCGTGACGGTCGTCTCCTGGCCAGGGGGCAGGCGATCCGGTAGTCCCCAGCGGAATGGGTTGGGGATGCCGGTGTTCCCCTCGAAGTCGACGCCGACCCGGAACCGGCCTTCGATCTTCGGATAGCCGGCGGTCTCGAAGCTCTGGCCCTCGTCGTAGGTGAATCCCGGTGGTGGGCCCTGGGTCAGGAGATCGACCTCGCCGGTGTTGCGCACGGTAATATCGACCCGCACGGCCGTCCCAGTATAGAGCTCGGTCGGGGTGAACGTCACCGAGACGAGCTCACCTTGGGCGAGGCCGGGGCGCGGCTTGCTCCTGAAGACGATCGGCCCGGTGCCCTTGAGCTGTCCGCGGATATCCGGGATCACTTCGTACAGGTGATCGCCAGGGCACTCGGTGATGTTGTAGTCGCGGTGACCACCGATATTCGGAACGTCGACCAGGTCGCGGAAGTAGGAGATGCCGCCGGGGTCGATCTG
>BEIC01000087.1 GCA_002898875.1 bacterium HR26 | reverse complement strand
TCTCAGAGCGGGTGCAAGCCCGGGAACTCCAACCCGAGCGTCTCTGGAAAGCCCAGCCGGATATTCATCGCCTGCACCGCCTGCCCGGCTGCTCCCTTCATCAGGTTGTCGATGGCGGACATCACCACGATCCGCTGGCGGCCGTTCAGCTCCTCTAGCTCCCAGCCGACGTCACAGTAGTTGGAGCCGGCCAGGATCTTCGGCTCAGGATAGCGGTGGATGCCGGCGACCTCCTTGACGATGCGGATGAACGGTTCCTGGCCGTACATCGTGCGGTAGATCTGCCAGAGATCCTTGTCGGTCAGCTCGCGGTTCGGGAAGACGTGCGCGGTGGCCAGGATGCCGCGTACGGCCTCGACGCTCGTCACGCTCAACCCGATCTGCGGTGCCCGCCCGCAGACCGCGAGTTCCTGCAAAACCTCGGCTGTATGCCGGTGGCCGCTGGGCTTGAAGGGCCGGATCACGCCGCTCCGCTCCGGGTGATGGCTGGCCGGCCCGGCCTCACCCCCAGCCCCTGATGAGCCGACCTTGGCCTCGACGACGATTGGCATGTCGAGGTCGACCACACCAGCCCGTACCAGCGGCGCCAGCCCCAGGATCACCGCGGTCGAGTTGCAACCCGGCGAGGCGACGTACCGCGCCGAGCGGATCTCCTCGCGGTGCAGCTCCGGCAGGCCGTAGACCGCCTGCGCGAGCAGGTCCGGCCGGGGATGCGTCCAGCGGTACCAGGTCTCGTAGGCCGCCGGGTCCCGGAGCCGGAAGTCGGCACTCAGGTCGATCACGATGGAGCCCAGCTCCAGCAGCCGGTCGACCTGCGGCGCGGTTTCGCCGTGTGGGAGGCAGGCGAAGAGGACGTCGACGCGCTCCAGCGCGTCGGGCGAGACGAACTTGAGCTGGGTTCGCTTGCGGAGGTTCGGGTGCACGGTGTGGACGAACTTCCCGGCCCGCGAGCGCGAGGTCACCTGCTTGACCCGCACCTCGGGGTGGCTCAGCAGGAGCCGCAGCAGCTCGCCGCCCGTGTAGCCGGATCCTCCGAGAATAGAGACCTCGACCGTCATGGAGAAGCCCTGTCCTCGCTTCCCATCAAGCCACCGACGCCGGCACGGCCGGCGCCAGCGCCGAGCCGCGGGCACGCCGGATCACGTAGTCGGCGATTGCGCCAGCGATGTCGATGTGCGTCGTCTGCATCAAGCCTTTGAACTCCACCCCGCCGTTGACTTCGATCACCTTGAGACCGTCCGGCGTCTCTACGAGATCGACCCCGGCGATCTCGAGGCCAATTACCCGCGCCGAGCGGCAGGCAAGCTGGGCGATCTCCGGCGTCACCGGGCAGGGCCGCGAGACCGCGCCGCGGGCGACGTTGGTCACCCAGTGCTCGGCTTCCCGGTACGAGGCAGCGATCACCTCGCTGCCGACGACGAAGACGCGGAGGTCGCGGCCCGGCTTGTCGACGTACTCTTGGATGTAGAAGATACCGTGGTGGTAGGAGCCGAGCGCCCGTTTGTGCTCCAGCAGGCTGCGGGCAGCTCGCGGCGAGTTGACCCGCGCCAGCAGCCGGCCCCAGGAGCCGGTCACCGGCTTGATCACGGCCGGATAACCGATCCGCTCCAGCGCCTTGAGCGCTGACTCGGTATCGAAGGCGACGGCGGAGCGCAGGGTAGGCAGCCCAGCAGCAGCCAGCACCCGCGTGGTCGCGACCTTGTCATCGGCAGTCGCCATCGCCTGGCTGGTGTTGACCGTGGGGATGCCCATGGACTCGAACAGCCGCAGTGCCATGACACCCCGGCTATGTGCCATGCAGCGATCGAGCACCAGGTCCAGCTTGGGCAGGTCAGCAGGGTCGGTCAGGTCGAACACGATGGCCCGGTCGTACAGGCGGACCGGCTCGACCCCCCGGTCCGCCAGCGCCCGGAGGAGCAGCTTTTCCTCCTCTCGAACGTGAGACAGCAGGACTCCGATACAGACCTCGCTCACCGCTACCGCTCCCATCGACCGCTCGCCATCTGGCCGGCAACCCGCTCGATCACCAGCCGGAGAACTGAGACCGCTCGCTCGAACTCCTCGATCGACACGTGCTCGTTCGGCGTATGGTCGAGTCGCGAGTCGCCCGGCCCGTAGGCTACGATCGGACATCCCCAGGCCGGGCCGACGATGTTCATATCCGACGTTCCCGTCTTCACCTTCAACCGAGGCTCGCCCCCTGCTTCGCGGATCGCCACGAGGAAGGCGCGGACCAGCGGCGACCGCTTGTCGACCCGGAAGGCCGGGGCATTCACGCTCACGTTGACCTCACCGGGGCCGGCCAGCCGGCGGGCGGCAGCCACAGCCTCCTCTGGCGAGACACCTGGCGGCAGTCGGAGACTGGCCCGCAGCCAGGCCTGCTCGGTCAACCCGTCGCTGGCCGTGTTCAGCGCCAGCAGCGTCGGAGTGACCTGGTCGAAGGAGCGCGCCTGGCCCTCATTGCGACTGGCAGCCCAGCCCCCCAGAGCCAGCCAGTAACGGACGGCCAGCTCTGCCGCGGTCGTCTCCGGACCGGCCGAGTGGCCCATCGGACGGGCGACCCCGTATTCGATCGCGACCGAGCCCTTGTAGCCCAAGACGACGCCGTCCCAGCCGCTCGGCTCACCGATCACCACTGCCGCGGGCGCCGGCCGGTTCTGGACCAGCCAGTGAGCGCCGCGCGAGCTCATGACCTCTTCCTCGACCGCGCCGACGACAGTCAGCCGCACGCCAGGCGGCAGCGCTGCCTGGGCACCTGCCAGCACGAAGGCCGCCAGAGGCCCCTTGGCATCGACGGCGCCGCGGCCGTAGAGGACGCCGTCGACCCGCCGCACCGGCACCCAGCCGGGCACCGTGTCGATGTGGCCGAGCAGCATCAGCTCGTGCGCCCCTTCGCCGCGGGTCCCGACAGCATTGCCCGCGCCGTCGGGACCAGCCTGATAGCCGAGCTCGCGCATCCGCTCGCACAGCCACTCCACCGCCGCGGCCTCCTGGCACGAGAGGCTCGGGATGCGGAGGAACGCTTCTAAGAATCCAGCCGTGTCGATCGCCGCGAACGCTGCCATCTAGACCGACACCCCCTCGCTCCGGATCGGGCTCGCCTCAGCGCCCTCTGTCACAATCTCGAGGAGGTGCTCGACGATCGCCTCGGCTACCGGCACACCCAGCTCGGCCAGCGATCGGAACTCGACCAGGTTGCACGCCGAGATGACGACCTGCCCGGCACCCGTCTCCGCTGCCTCGATCTCGTAGACGCCGCTGCCCAACCGCTGTGCCACCTCCCCGGCCAGTCGCTCCCACGCTCCGGCCTCGACGAGCTGCCAGCGCTCGTCCACCAGGCGAGCGGCTGTGAGCAGGCGCTGCCCGGCAACGACCAGCCGCACGGTCTGGCCCGGATCGGCCACCGCCTTCTGCACCAGCACCGCTCGCTCGTCACCGAGCACCGCCCGGTGCTCGACCAGCGCCTCGGCGGCATCCCGGTCTTCGACCAGCGCCACTGGCATCGCCGGGCCCGCGCTCAATGCCTTGAGGTAGACCGGGTAACCGAGCGCCTCGATCGCTCGGAGAGTCGCCTCCGGGCCGAAGCTCGCGAGTGTAGGGGGAACCAGGATCTGGCCGGCGAGCATGTGGCGGAGAAAGGCGAGTCGATCGGCCAGCAGCCGGGTCGTCGCGGTCCGGTTGACAACGGTCGTTCCGGACGCTGTCAACAGGGCCGAGAGCGCCACGCTCTCCGGGGTTGCCGCCGTCCGGTCCAGAACTGCCGGCGGCAGTGAGGGAAGGTCGAGTGCGCCCAGCGCTTGCGCCCCGTGGAGGGGCAGGATGAGATCAGCCGGCCGCAGGAGCGTCGCCTCCCAGCCATGGCGAGCAAAGGCGGCAATAAGCTGCCGCTCCTCGACCCGAAGCCGCTCGGCCAGCAGCGCCACCCGGCTCATCGCGCTACTCGCCCCAATCCTCTTCCTCCGCTGGAGCGAGCCCCAGCTCCAGGGGATCCACCGACAGCACCTCGAGGTCGGCGCCGCAGTCAGCGCACTGCACGATCTCGCCGACCTCGACGTCCGACAGACTCAGCTCCGCACCGCACTCCGGGCACATCGTCCTGGCTGCTCCTCTCTACTGCGTCTATTCCAGCGCTCAGCCGTTCGCTCAGATGCAAAACGGCGGTGAGTCTCGAAGGCTCACCGCCGCCGGGGATCTGCACTACGCTGCGGAGTCTCAGGCTACAGCCATCGACCTCCCGCTCCCCCGAATGCGGCAGGAGCCCCCAGGCGCCTGGGGGCAGGGATAGGTGCGGGGGTCGCCAGGACAGCACGGCCCCCGGTACGAGCCGCGCCGGGTTTCTCCGCCGTCCGCATGACCGTTTGTCGATCCCGCATCTTGAACCGTTCCCTGGTCTCCTACCGCTCGGGACCAGCAGGGACACTCTAGCACATGCCCGGACAACGTGCAAGCACGTTTCGAGCTCAGGGTCGATCAGAATGCACGCGTTGCCGGCGCGTGCGCTTGCCTGGCCTGGCCCTGAAGCCCCAGGCTCATTTCCCCAAGCCCCCTCGAAGGGGACTCATTCTCCTGCACACCTCGCTGGCTTCCAGCCGGCTGTGGCAGGCGAACGCGGGGCTTCAGCCCCGTACTCAACGGTGCCGGGAGACTGGCACGGCGGGTGAAGAGGCAGTGGATCGATCCATCTCGATCAGCCCGGCGTCGCTCGATCAACCCATGAAGGCCGGAAAGCTCACCACTGGCGCGTGCTCGCAGGCGGTCGGCCAGGCAGGAGAATGCTCCTTGGCCTCTATACCCCTAGGGGGTATAATCCCGGTCGAGCAGGGATGCCCCGGCAGTGATGCCGAAGTCGAAGGTGGTCCGAAGGAGCCGTCATGGACAGAGAGCATCGCACCCACCACGGAGAGCAACCGGACGCGAGCGCCACTCGCCATGAAGCATCCCCGGCGGAGCACACCCATCACCACCACCCGATGCCGCCGCATGGGGTAGCGCACACTGGCCATGTTGGCGAGCACGCCGAGCACGAGCGCGCTCCTCACGCCGAACATGCCGAGCACGCGATGCACAGCCCGGAGGTCTTCCGGCGCCGGTTCTGGACCTCGCTGATCCTCAGCATCCCGGTAATCCTCTACGCCGAGACGGTGCAAAGCGTGCTGGGCTATCGCGCGCCTGAGTTCCCCGGCTCAACCTGGATCTCGCCGCTCCTAAGCGCGGTCGTCTTCGTCTACGGCGGGAGTGTGTTCCTGCAGGGCGCGGTGGACGAGCTGCGGGCGCGGATGCCAGGCATGATGACCCTCGTCGGGCTGGCCATCAGCGTCGCCTTCGCCTACAGCCTGGCGACGACGCTGGGTCTGCCTGGCGAGCCGTTCTACTGGGAACTGGTGACGCTGATCGATGTCATGCTGCTCGGTCATTGGCTCGAGATGAGAGCGGTGGGACGCGCTCGCGGGGCGCTGACCGAGCTGGCCAAGCTGCTCCCGAGCACCGCTGAGCGGGTCGTCGATGGCAGAACTGAAGAGGTCCCGGTGAGCCAGCTTCGGCTCGGCGACCTGGTGCTGGTGCGGCCCGGCGCTAAGGTGCCGGCTGATGGGGTAGTCGAGAGCGGGGAATCCGAGGTCAACGAGGCGATGGTGACCGGCGAGTCGCGCCCGGTCGCCAAGCGGCCGGGCGACCGGGTCATCGGCGGGACGGTCAACGGCAACGGCTCGCTGCGCGTCCGGGTTACCCACCTGGGGGAGGAGTCGTTCCTCGGCGAGGTGATGCGGATCGTCGAGCAGGCGCAGCAGTCGCGCACCCGGATGCAGCGGCTGGCCGATCGGGTCGCGTTCTGGCTCGTGCTGGTCGCGCTCTCGGTCGGCGCGATCAGCTTCGTTGCCTGGCTGGTGACGACCGGCTCGCTGACCGAGGCAGTCGCCCGCGCGGTCACCGTCATGGTGATCGCCTGCCCGCACGCGCTGGGGCTGGCCATTCCGCTGGTCATCGCTATCTCGACGGCGTTGTCGGCTCAACGCGGCATTTTGGTGCGCGACCGCACCGCCTTCGAGCGTGCCCGGCTCGTCACGACGGTCGTCTTCGACAAGACTGGAACGCTCACCCGGGGCGAGCTGGGCGTCACCGATGTGGCGGTCGAGCAGGCGTGGGATGAGCGGGAAGCAATTCGTCTCGCCGCCTCGATCGAGGCCGAGTCGGAGCATCACATCGCGCGGGCCATCAGGCGGTTGGCCGAAGAGCGCCGGTTGGATCTCCTGCCTGCCGTGAAGGTCGAGGCGCTGCCCGGGCGTGGCATCCAGGCTGAGGTCGACGGTCGCCGGGCGCTGGTGGGGGGACCGCAGCTCCTCAGCGAGCTGAAGCTGGCACTACCTGCCTTGCTGGCCGGATCGGTACGCCGCTGGGGCGAGGAGGGGAAGTCGATCGTCTACCTGATCGCCGACGGCGGCGTGGCGGCGGCCTTCGCACTAGCCGACCAGATCCGCCCGGAATCGTACGAGGCGGTGAGACAACTCAAGCATCTCGGCGTGCGGGTAGCGATGCTGACCGGGGACAGTGAAGACGTGGCCCGCTGGGTAGCGCGGGAACTCGGCATCGATGAGCACTTTGCCCAGGTGCTGCCGGCTGAGAAAGCCGAGGTAGTCAAGAAGCTGCAGGGCCGGGGCGAGTCGGTCGCGATGGTGGGAGACGGCATCAACGACGCACCGGCGCTCGTCACCGCCGACGTCGGGATCGCCATCGGCGCCGGAACCGACGTGGCCATCGAGAGCGCCGACATCGTCCTCGTCCGCAACGACCCGCGGGATGTGGTGAGCGTGCTGGCGCTGAGCCGGACCAGCTATCGGAAGATGGTGCAGAACCTGCTCTGGGCCACTGGCTACAACGCGGTCGCGATCCCGCTGGCAGCCGGCGTGCTGGCGCCGGTTGGAGTGGTCCTGGCACCGGCGGTCGGCGCGCTCTTGATGTCGCTGAGCACGATTATCGTCGCGATCAACGCGCTGCTGCTGCGGCGAGGGGCTATAGTCGCGGGCTGAGGCCGTTCGGCTGCTGGGTTTCACTTCGACAGGCGCGCCATCAGGTGAGAAGACGGGGCAGCGGTGGGTGCTCACCCTACCGCCGCCTCCATCTCGGCTGGGTGGGCTCTCACGGCTCAGGTCGTGGCCGTGAGGCTGTCCGCGGCCGGAAGGCCGGCAACGCGGGCGCCCAGCCGCATCAGGGCCAGCCCGACCCACCACCGCAGCGAGCGACGCTGCCGGCTGGTCACCAGCGGCCGCAGGACACGTTCCTGCTCCGCCTGGAGCAGGCGTTCACGGCGGATCGTCTCGGCGACGAGCTCGTGTAAGGGCGTCATGATCATCGTGGTCGATCCCTCCAGGTTAGCGCGCCGGTCGAGCGATTTCGGTGCCGTTCGCCCCCGCACGAGCGGAGGACAGGAGATCGCGTCACCCTGCGCACGCAAAACGTCCGCCCCTGCGCGAGCGGAGGACAGGTTCGCCCTGGCCACCGGCCAAACCCCGACGGCCAGAGCCTTGTGATGCGAGCAGGGCGCTGTGCTCCCTCGATCCGGCGCTGAGGCAAGACCCCTCGTCACTGGGGCCAACTCACGGTGCCAGCGCGCGAGACCTGACCGCTCCAGAGCTAACCGCCAGCGATGGCAGCCAGGATCACCAGCGGCTCCGTGCCCGTCGTGACGGCATCGGGAAGCGGGTCGTCAGGCGGCTGGTGGGAGAGATCCTGCTGGCACGCGAAGAACCGTAAGAACGGCCTCCGCCGCTGCGTGGCCTGGTCACGGATAGTGCCGCGCAGTACCGGGTAAGCAGCCTCGAGCGCGTCGAGCACTGAGCGCAGGGTCACGGCTCCCTCGACCTCGAGCACGATTTCGCCGTCCACCCGCGCCATGATCCGCAGGTGAGGGGGAAGCACGACGCGGATCATGGCAGCGTTTGCACTTCAACGGACAGGACGGCGGGAAGATCGCGCACGATGGGTTGCCAGGTATCTCCCGAGTCGGCCGACACGTAGACCTGGCCACCCGTGGTACCGAAGTAGATCCCGCACGGGTCGAGCGCATCGACGGCCATCGCCTCGCGGAGGACGTTGACGTAGCAGTCGCGCTGCGGCAGGCCGTTCGTCAGCGCTTCCCACTCGTGCCCGCCTGTCCGGCTGCGGTAGACGCGGAGCTTGCCCTCGGGCGGGAAGTGCTCGTGGTCGCTCTTGATCGGGACGACGTAGACTGTCTCCGGTTCGTGCGCGTGCACCGCGATCGGGAAGCCGAAGTCGCTCGGCAGGTTTCCGCTGATCTCGTGCCAGGACTCGCCCGCGTCATCGCTGCGCATGACGTCCCAGTGCTTCTGCATGAACAGCACCTGGGGACGCGACGGGTGCAGCGCGATGCGGTGCACGCAGTGGCCGACCTCCGCCTCCGGGTCCGGAATGTACTCGGAGTGCAGGCCACGATTGATCGGCAGCCAGGTCTTGCCGCCATCGTCGCTGCGGAAGGCCCCCGCGGCCGAGATGGCGGCGAAGATCCGGCCAGGGTTGTCTGGATCGAGGAGGATCGTGTGCAGGCACATCCCACCAGCGCCGGGTTGCCAGAGATGTCCCGAAGAGTCGCGGCGCAGCCCGGAGAGCTCGTGCCAGGTCAGCCCACCGTCGGTGGAGCGGAACAGCGCCGCGTCTTCCACCCCGGCGTAGACGGTGTCTGGATCCGCGAGTGATGGCTCGAGATGCCAGACGCGGGCGAACTCCCAGGGGTGCTGGGTGCCGTCGTACCACTGGTGCGTTCCCGGCACGCCGTCGTACTCGACGTGATTGCCCACAGGTTCCCAGGTCTTTCCCCCGTCGTCGGATCGCTGGATTACCTGCCCGAACCAGCCGCTCGTCTGCGAGGCGTAGATCCGGTTCGGGTCGGCCGGCGAGCCTTTGATGTGGTAGATCTCCCAGCCCCCGAAGAAGGGGCCATCGATCGTCCAATTGTCGCGTTTGCCGTCTGCTGTCAGGATGAAGGCCCCCTTGCGCGTCCCGACGAGAACTCGCACCCTGCTCATGCGCTTCCCCTTCTGCTCGCCTGCAAGCACCCCGCCGCAGGTGTCGCTCTCGTTCACTGCTTTCGGCCGGTCGTGAGAGCGAGGGGCGCGCAGTCCCAGCCCTCGCTCTCCGTCGTCCTGCCCGCAGAGGCGATCCGTGGCGGTTCCCACTATCGTCCGCGGTCAACCTTCAGGGGCGTACGTACGCAAACCAGTGTACCATGCTGCGCTCTCTCCAGGAGGCTACCGGCCGACCTCGTCTCATCGCACCCGGCGGTAATCGACTCGCATGAAGCGGTGCCACTCGCCGTCGTCACCCAGCGCGTAGGAGGTCAGCGTCCGGTGGTCATCGCTCACGAGCTCGATCACGTCGCGGTAGCGGGCTGTGCTCCCAGGGGTCATTCCCGGCCCCTCGGCTTCCAGTGGCAGCGTTCTTCCGGTCTCGTTGAGCTGGCCTTCGTACACCCAGAGATGGGTCATCATCGATCCGACCCAGGTACCGACGAATTGCTCCCGCTGTGGGTCATAGCCGAGCGTCATCATCCAGGTGGCGGGGCCGCCGTCGGGCATGTCGCCCTCACCCTCGGCCACGATCCACAGGTCGCCGAGTGATCGCACGCGCTCCCTGCCGGTTTGTCGCATCGCTTGCAGGTCTGGACCGATTGCCTCGCCCTCGAACGTCCATTCGCCGACCAGCTGCTGTAGCCACCGGTGCTCCTTCTGTGGCTGTGCCTGCATTGTTGACCCCTCTCATTCGTCATCTTCGTCGTCGACACTGATCGCTCTCGTTCGCCAGAGGCTGGGTGTTGGGCCGCTGGTCCAGGTCGCTCTCCGGACAACCGGAT
>BEIC01000086.1 GCA_002898875.1 bacterium HR26 | reverse complement strand
AGGTAGAGTCGCTTCAGCCGGACGCTCATCGGGGCATACCGGCTCACTCCGGGTAGCCGTGCGGGAAGCGGCGGTGCCAGAGTACCGCGCTGCGGATGATCTCCTTCAGGCCGTAGCGCGGTCGCCAGCCCAGCACGCGCTCAGCCTTGGCGTAGGAGGCGTATTTGACCGGCGGCTCTCCCGGCCGTGGCTCGCCGGGCTCGATCGGGAACTCGACGCCGGTGATCTCCTGCACCAGCTCGATCACCTGCCGGGTCGAGTAGCCGACGCCGCTCCCCAGGTTGATCACGTCCGTCGGGTGGCCGCGGCGCAGAGCCTCGAGTGCCAGCAAGTGTGCCTCGGCCAGATCGAGGACGTGCACGTAGTCGCGGATCGTGGTGCCGTCGGGGGTGTCTACCCGCGGCGAGGTGAGCCGGAACGGCTGGAGTCCCAGCGCGCCTCTGATCGCGTTGGGGATGAGGTGCTCTTCGGGCCGGTGGTCCTCGCCCAGTGAGCCGTCGAGGGCGGCGCCGGCGGCGTTGAAGTAGCGCAGGCTGATCGAGCGCAGGCCATAGGCGTGGTCGTACCAGCGCAGGAACTGCTCGACCGCCAGCTTGGAGGCACCGTAGGGGTTGGCCGGCTCGGTCGGGTGCTCTTCATCGAGCGGCAGGTAGCGGGCCTCGCCGTAGACCTCGGAGGTCGAGGAGTACACCACCCAGGGTACCTCGTGAGCCAGGCAGGCATCGAGCAGGTTGATCGCTCCGCCGATGTTGTGCCGGACGTACTTGGCCGGATCCGCGACCGACTCTCGGACCGAGGTATAGGCCGCCAGGTGGAAGACCGCGTCGAACCGTCCCTCGGCGAAGGCGGCGAACACCGAGTCGCGGTCGGCCAGCTCACCGACGACCAGCGGGCAGCGCACGGCGGCCCGGTGGCCGTAGCGGAGATTGTCGAAGGCGACCACCTCATGCCCGGCCTCCTGCAAGGCGCGGACCGTGAAGGAGCCGATGTAGCCAGCTCCTCCAGTGACCAGAACACGCAGCGGCTTGCGCTCGCTCATGACCACTCATCTCTCGCTTCGGTTGCGGATCGGATCATTTGCCAAGCCACCTCCGCTGGTTCCCACCCCAGCACAGTATCCCAATCGGCGAACCACTCCTCGATCGCCCGCAGGTCTTCCGGCGGCGCCTGGTGCAGGTCGACGATCGCACCGTACTGCGGGTCGTCGCAGTGGACCGCCAGGACCTTGTGATCGCCGTCGGGTCGCCGGAACAGCCCGATCGGCCTGACCCGGACCCGTTGCCCGGTCCGCAGCGGCACGCTGGCCAGGACGATGACGTCGAGCTCGTCGTCATCGGTCGGATTGTACGTGCCCGGCAGGTGCCCGTAGGCAGCCGGCCAGGGGCGACGCGCCTGCGGGTGACGGTACGTGGTCCAGGTTCCACTGGCGCGGTCGAAGGTGTGTCGGACCGTGCTGCCGGCTGGGTCCTCGATCACCGCCTCCAGGCAGTTCCCAGCGATCGATCGATGCTCGCTCACGGCAGCGGCTCCAGCGGCAGATCTGCTCGGGTGCTCCACTCGGCCCACGAGCCGTCGTACACGCGCACTGAAGGATAGCCGAGCAGCTTGAGCGCCAGGTACGTCTGGGCGGCTCGCGGGCCGTGCAGGCCGTAGACGATGACGGTCTTGTCCGGCGTCACGCCCTGGCTTGCGAACAGGCCGCGGAGCGCTGCCGGGTCACGATAGGCCGGTATGGGGCCGCGCTCGGTCAGGGCCGTCCAGGGGATCATCGCAGCCCCGGGGATCTTGCCCAGGCGCAGGCGGCCGTTCCAGGTCTCGCGCTGCTCCTCCGGCGTGCGGTTATCGACGATCGCGACGGCCGGGTCACCGAGCGAGGCGAGCACGTCGTCGATGCCGATCAAGACGCTGTAGTCGAGCTGCTGCGCCAGCTTGCCGGGAGCCGGCGCCGGCGGGAGCCGGCGGGTGAGCGGCAGGCCGGCGGCCTCCCAGGCCTGCCGGCCGCCCTGGAGCACCTGCACCTGCCGGAAGCCGAGCGCGTGCAGCGTCCAGACGATCCGAGCCGCGTAGCGGTTGCCGGCACCGTCGTAGACCACGACCCGGCTCTGCGGCGTGATCCCGGCCTGGCGGATCAGTTCAGCCCGGCCGGGCTCGCCGACGAGCATCCCATAGATCTCGTTGTGCACCTCGATCGTGTCCTGCCACCAGACGTGGATCGCCCCGGGGATGTGTCCGGCCTGGTACTCGTGGAGCGGGCTGGCGTCGAGCAGGCGCAAGCTCGGGTCGTCGAGGTGCTGCGACAGCCACTCGACCGAGACCAGCAGCTCGCCGCCCGGGTAGGCCTCCGGGGGAGCCACGCTACCGGCCGCCGGGGCGGGCGCCCCGCAGCCGGTCAGGGCCAGCGCGAAGGCAAATAGAGCGATTCGCCAGCGTCCAGCCAGAGCCACGATGCCGACCGACCTCCTCTTGGGGCAAGCTTACGCTGTGCCGGCCGCCGGTGCAGCAGCGATGCGGCCAGATGCATGACAGGATGGGGTGGCGATGAAGCGCGGATACAGTCTCGGCGTGGTCGTACTCGTGGCGCTGCTGGCGCTGAGCTTCGGGACCATTGCCGGCGGGATCGCCGGGGCGGTGGCCGCCTTCCTGGTAGCGCCACGGTCTACGTTCGTCTCGATGCCGGAGCCGACGGAGGTTGTCCCAGTGGCGGTCAGTACCGCCTTGCCGACTCCGACAGTCGTCGTGCCCCCGGCTCCGACCGCCGCGCCCGCGCTGCCCTCAGCCAGCGTCGATGAGGGGGTCTCGGTCGCCGACATCGTGGAGCGTGTCAGCCCGGCCGTCGTGACAGTCGTCAATCGCCAGGCGCTGGGACCGGGCGGGCTGTTCGGCGATGAGAACGAGCCGGCGGGCACCGGCACTGGCTTCATCATCGACGAGCAGGGACACATCATCACGAATAACCACGTCGTGGAGGGAGCGCAGGAGATCGAGGTGCTGTTCTCCGATGGCTCCAAGGCCCCCGCGCAGTTGATCGGCGCCGACCGGTTCAGCGACCTGGCCGTCATCAAGGTCGACCCTCCAGTGCCCGCCACGCTACCGCTGGGCGACTCCGACGCGCTGAGGCCCGGCGACCGGGTGATCGCCATCGGCAGCACGCTGGGCGACTTCACGAACACGGTGACGGAGGGCGTCGTCAGCGGGCTCGGGCGGCAGCTCGAGACCCCGGACGGCTTCAACCTGGAGAACCTGATCCAGCACGACGCCTCGATCAACCCGGGCAACTCCGGTGGCCCGCTGCTCAACCTGCGCGGCGAGGTGGTGGGCGTGAACACCGCCGTCGTGCGGCAGGCGGGCTTCCTGCCGATCGAGGGCCTGGGGTTCGCGATCCCCAGCAACACGGTGAAGATTATTGCCGACCAACTCATCCAGAACGGGCGGGTCATCCGCCCGTACCTCGGCATCACCTACGAGCCGATCACTCCACGCCAGGCGCTCGCTAGCGATCTCCCGGTCGACCACGGGGTGCTGGTGACCGCTGTCGAGCCCGGCTCACCTGCCGACCAGGCCGGGGTTCGCAATGGCGACATCATCACCTCGCTGAACGGGCAGGCGATCGACGGCGACCACCCGCTGGTCAACGAGCTGTTCCGCTACCGGCCGGGCGACACGGTGACCGTTGAAGTCTTCCGGCCGTCCACTGGTGAGACGTTGACCCTGCGGGCACAGCTCGGCGAGCGCCCGGCTGACCTGTGAATCCTCCCTCACCCCTGCCCCTCTCCCGATGTTTCGGGAGAGGGGCTCAAGGGCTGGGGCACGCGTGCGTCACGATCACTGGATCGCGTAGTCGACCGTGACGACGACGCTGACGACGGTTTGCCCCGGCGGCAGGGCGTCCGCGGCGCCTGCGGCGGCTCGTGCCTCGACCGGCACCGGTGGCGGGAAGGCCCCGCCTTCGATGATGCGGACGGGCGCTCCCAGGGTCACCCCGGCGAGCTGCGCGAGGTGGCTGGCCTTGTCGCGCGCGTCCTGCATCGCCAGCTCGCGAGCCTGGCGAAGGACGGCGCCCGGATCGGCTACCGTGAAGGATACGCCCGGGATCGAGTTGGCCCCGGCCGCCACCGCTGCCTCGATGATCTCACCGGCGCGATCCACCGGCTGAACCTGGACCTCGACCAGGTGGATGATCCGGTAGCCGGTGATCGGTTGGTCCGGCTGCTCGTAGTTGCGCTCCACCCAGATGCTGTAGCTGACGGTCTTGATCTTCTCCTCCGGGATCCCACGCGCCTGCAATTCGGCTAACACGGCGTCCATGCGCCGACTCGCCTCCTGCTGGGCCGCGGCCAGCTCCGGGTTGCTGAGCTCGACGCCGAGCGTCACGATGGCCAGATCCGGTCTGATGAAGACGCGCCCCTCGCCGCTGACGCTGATGACCCGCTCGCCAGGAGTCTGCGCCGCAGCCGGAGCTGGCCCCGACACCCCGTTGCCGCCGAGGAGGGCGACCAGCGCGCCGCCGAGCGCCAGGGCGGCGATGGTCAACGACGCGATGCCCAGACGCTGAAGACCGCTCATATCCATTCACCTCTCTGCGCTTGCCTCGTTCGATACACCTACCGCGAGAGCTGGCGACGGCGCGCAGCCAAGCGCGGCAGCAGGAAGCCGAGCGCGAGCGCGATGGCGAGGACAATCCCCGCTGCTGCCGATGCCAGGCGGATGGGCGAGGGCATCGCGGTGGCCGGCTCGGCCTCGGGCGGGGCACCGGTCACCGGCGCGGTCGCGGCCGTCTCCGGCGTCGCGGCCATGGCGGTGACCGCCGCTGGAGGCGCCGGTGTCGAAGCGGGCACTGGCGTCGCTTCCGGCGTTGCCTCTCCGGCGCTCTTCATAGCCACGGTAGGCTCGGCCGGTGCGCTCAGTGCCGCTACCGGCGTTGCGGCCGCCGCTTCGGGCGCAGCCTGACGATCGGCCGCTGCCGAAGGCGTCGAACTGGGGGCACCCGCCGGTGCCGGCCCGCCGGCCAGCAGGTCGATGCCGAGCAGAGCCACCAGCAGCACTGCAGCGACGGCGGAGGCCCAGCGGAACACCGGCTGGTAACGCAGGTACCATGGCTGGGGCCGCAGCCGCTGCAGCTCCTCGCCCGCCAGCGCGAACGAGCGCGGCAGGGCTGGAGCCGGCAGCTCGGCCAGCAGCGCGGTGATGACCCGCAACTGCGCGATGTGCTCCTGGCAGGCTGCGCAGGCGGCCAGGTGTGCCGACACAGCTGCCTCTACCGCCGGGTCGTCGATCGCCTCGGCGAGATAGGCCGAGAGCAGCTCATCGCTCGGATGTCCGTCCGCCGTAAACTGCATGATGCCCGTCGCCTGTTGCTCCTTGTTCGTCGCGCCGCCGCTACTCGGATCCCGATGAGCGCTCACTGGGCCCGTCATTAGCTTGACGCAGCAATCCTTCCAGAAGTTCCCGCGAAGACTCGTCGGCAGCCAGGAGCGCCCGCAGGCGGGCACGCCCGCGGCTCAGGCGAGACTTGACCGTGCCCAGCGAGACGCCGGTGATCGCGGCGATCTCCTCATAGGAGAACCCTTCGACGTCGGAGAGAATGACGGTGATGCGCTGATCGTCCGGGAGCATCGCCAGGGCTGCCTCGAGGCGCCGCCGCAGCTCATCTCGCATGGCGTACTCGACCGGGCTCGCCGGGACTGGCTCGACCGACCAGCGCACCCTGAAGTCTGACCCGGCAAGGTCCAGAGACGTTGCCGGCCGTCGCTGCATTGAACGGAGAACGTCGAGCGCGCGGTTGTGGGCGATGCGCAGCAGCCAGGCGCGGAAGCTGCCTCCCCGGTAGTCGTCGAGCGACGTATATGCGCGGAGAAACGTCTCCTGTGTAATATCCTCAGCCAGGTAGCGATCGCGGAGCAAGCGGAGCGCCACTGCGTACACGTTACGCTGGTAGCGCTCGACCAGCAGGTTGAATGCGGCGAGCTCTCCCGAGCGGACTGCCTGGATCAATGCATCGTCGGAAGGGTCGAGATGTGCGTTCACCGAGCTTGCTCTCCCGCATCGATGATACGTGCAGAGACGGACTACGAGAGGTTGAGCAGGACTATCTGGCTATAATCTCTCAGCCTGCGCCGACCGTAAACCGATATGAGGGAGGCGTGCAACCGGCAGGTTGCCTTCCCCGTTAAGTTGAGCGGAACACATATTTGCGCTATTGTATGACGCTTTGCTGGCCCAGCGCGAGCAGCGGCACCTCGAGGGGGACACGACCATGATTCACTCGCGCCCTTTTGTGAGTCAGTCTAACCCGGCGCGCCGGGAGCACAACGGAACCTCTTCGATTACGCTCGTCCTCGCCGATCAACACCTTCTCTTCCGACAGGCTCTGCGGCACTATCTGGAGACAGAGCAGGGGATGCGTGTGGTCGGAGAGACCGGGGATGGGTTCAACCTGGCATCGCTGGTCGAGCTGCGCCGGCCTGATGTCGTGCTGGTCGACTCGGCGCTGCCAGGCCTGGACATTGCCGGCACGATCCGGCGAATCAAGATGAAGTGCCCGGGCGTGCGCATAGTCATGCTGTCGCTGGTGGGTGACCGGGATACCTTCCTCAGCGCGGTGCGGGCCGGTGCCGAAGGATTCCTGATCAAGGACTCCCCTGTTGAAGAGGTGGTATCTGCAATTCGCCAGGTGGCCGAGGGGGGCTCGGTGATCAGTCCGGCGCTGACCGGCGTTCTCCTGCGTGAATTCCGACGGCTCAGCGCGCTCCAGGAGGGCGTGCCGCCGGTCGGGCTGACGCTACGGGAAATCCAGCTCCTGCGGCTCGTGGCGGCCGGGTTGAGCAACAAAGAGATCGCTGAGTCTCTCTGCCTCGCTGAGAGTACTGTCAAGAACCGCCTCTCGCTCCTGTTCGAGAAGCTGGGGGTCAAGGACCGGACACAGGCCGCCATCTACGCGCTGATGCACGGGCTCCTCCCGGAGTCCGAGCCGGATTACCCTCCGGGGATCGCTGAGAGTAGCATCTCAACTGATCAGAGCACGTTGCACAGCGTCGGTTGAGCCGTCTCTACCCGGGGTATGGGCCGGCGGACAGCCCGCGCTAGACCTCCCTCAAGGCTGCGGCAAACGCAGGACATCGAGCCAGCGCCGCCAGTTCGGCTTCGACTCGGGCCGCTGGCCAGACGGTGTTGCCTGGGGCGTCGGTGTGGGGGCGGCATGCCAGCGCACGATGCCGACCGTCTCGCCAGGGTAGGCGAGGTTGAGCTCGCGCCGGGCGGTCTGCTCGACGTACGTTTGGTAGTCGCCGGTGGCGTAGCGCTCGAGCTCGGCGGCGAGCTGATCGTGCTCGCGCTGCAACGCAGCCAGTGCTTGTCGTCGCTCTGCCACCTGTGCTTCGAGCTGGCGGGCCTTCCAGGCTTGCTGGCCGAACGCCACCACGAAGTACAGCGTGATCCCGAAGGCCAGGAGCACCAGGAGCTGGCCGCGGATGTTGCCGGCCACCCGGGATCGCTCGCCGGCCATCTCACTCCGTCCCGCTCGATGGCGTTCGCGGCGTCACGGCCTCGACCAGCGGCGGCACTGCTCGGTGCCAGGGGGTCGCCTGCTCGTAGGCATGGGCGACCCGGAGCAGCGTCGCCTCATCGAAGGGCCGGCCCATGAACTGCATGCTCACCGGCAGGCCATGCGCGAAGCCACAGGGCACAGCGATACCCGGCAGCCCTGCCATGTTGGCCGGGATGGTGAAGACATCCGAGAGGTACATCTGGATCGGATCAGCCGTGCGCTCGCCGAGCCGGAAGGCGACCGTGGGCGAAGTCGGCGCCAGGATGACGTCGACTTTCTCGAACGCCTCATCGAAGTCGCGCTTGATCAGCGTGCGCACCTTCTGTGCCTTGACGTAGTACGCGTCGTAGTACCCGGCGCTGAGCGCGTAGGTGCCGAGCATGATGCGTCGCTTGACTTCCGGCCCGAAGCCGCGGCCGCGGGTTTGCAGGTAGCTCTCGAGCAGTGTCTCGCCCTGCAGGCTGAGGCCGTACTTGACGCCGTCGTAGCGGGCCAGATTGGCGCTGGCCTCGGACGGGGCGATGATGTAGTAGGTGGCGAGCGCGTACTTCGTGTGTGGGAGCGAGACCGGGACGATCTCGGCACCCAGCCGCTGGAGCTCGGCCACAGCCTCGTCGACGACGCGCTCCACTTCTGGGTCCATCCCCGGAACCTGGTATTCCGCGGCTACGCCGATGCGGAGCCCGCGGATGTCGCCGGTAAGCGATGCCCGATAGTCGGGAACCGGGATGTCGACCGATGTCGAGTCGCAGGGGTCGTGGCCGCTGATCGCCTGCAGCACGATCGCGACGTCCTCGACCGTCCGGCCAAAGGGCCCGATCTGGTCGAGGCTGCTGGCGAAGGCGACCAGGCCGTAGCGTGAGACCCGGCCGTAGGTCGGCTTGATGCCGACCACCCCGCAGAAGCCGGCCGGCTGCCGGATAGAGCCGCCGGTATCCGACCCAAGCGACACCATTGCCTCGCCGGCTGCCACCGCGGCAGCCGAGCCGCCGCTCGATCCACCGGGCACCCGGTCGAGATCCCAGGGGTTACGCGTCGGGCCGTAGGCCGAGTTCTCGGTCGAGGAGCCCATCGCGAACTCGTCGGTGTTAGCCTTTCCGACGAAGACCGCGCCCTGCTCGCGCAGCTTGCGGACGACGGTGGCGTCGTACGGCGAGCGGAAGCCCTCCAGGATACGCGAGCCGGCGGTGGTTGGCGCGTCGACCGTGCAGAGCACGTCCTTGAGGGCGACCGGGATGCCGGTCAGCGGGGCGGCATCGCCGCGAGCGATGCGCCGGTCGGCCTCCTCCGCCTGGGCCTGAGCGATCTCTTCGGTCAGCGTGATGAAGGCGTGGATCTGCGGCTCGACCTGGCGGATGCGCTCCAGGTGCGCCTGTAGCAGCTCGACGGCGCTGATCTCCCGTCGATCCAGGCGAGCGCGCGCCTCGGTCACCGTCAGCCGGGTCAGGTCTTCGCTCACCGGTCGCTCTCCTGTCACGACTGCTCGAGCACGGCGTTGACCTTGAACATGTTGTCCTCGGCGTCGGGCGCGTTCTTGAGCACGTCCTCGATCGGCAGCGAGGGGCGGACCTCGTCCTCGCGCCAGACGTTCTGCAGCGCGATGACCTGCGCGGTCGGCGGGATGGCCTCGGTATCGAGCTCCTGGATCAGGCTGACGTGCTCGAGGATCGAGGAGAGCTGCTCGCGCATCCGCTCGCGCTCTTCCTCGGTCAGCCCGAGCCGGGCCAGCATCGCCACGTGGTCGACGACTTCTCGGCTGAGCCGCATCGGCTACCTCCCTGGTCCGCACCTCTCTGAGCACCGGACCGGTACGGAGTGTAGCACGCCTCACCGCGCTCCATCCCCCCCTGCGGCAAGCGCCTCGAAGTCTGGGATGACTGAGCCGGCTACGGCCGATCGGAGCACTGGCTCGACTATATGGTAGGGGCGAATGATCATTCGCCCCTCAGCGGCGCCGCTGAGGCACACCCGGTGCTCGACCCTGGCCGGAAGCGCGGCACCGGGCGGGCTTACTGCGCACTCTCGACGAGCCCGTTGGCCCGGATGACCTCAGCGTACCAGGCGTAGCTCTCCTTCGGGATCCGCTCCAGCGTGTCGTAGTCGATGTAGATCAGGCCGAAGCGCTTGCTGTAGCCGTGCGCCCACTCGAAGTTGTCCATCAGCGACCAGACGAAGTAGCCGCGGAGCGGCACGCCGTCCTGAAGCGCGCGGTGGGCGGCTGCGAAGTGTTCGCGCAGGAAGGCGATCCGCTTCGGATCGCGCACCCTCCGGTCCTCGAGCTGGTCGGCGAAGGCAGCACCGTTCTCGGTGATGTAGATC
>BEIC01000085.1 GCA_002898875.1 bacterium HR26 | reverse complement strand
CGATGGCCGACGGGTTCAGCATATCGAGCAGGCTCAGGATCAGGATCGGGCCGATGATCGACTCCACAGCTTCTCCTCTCGCGCTTCCTATCACCCGCTGAGCAGCCGCGCCACCACGCCGATCACCCCGCCAGCGAGCACCAGCCACGCCGAGTTCACCTTGAAGCGCAGCAAGAGCACGAGCGAGGCCAGCGCCAGCCCGGCCGTCAGCGGGTCGATGATCGCCTCCCGGCCGAGCTGCCAGGAGACCGCAGCCATCAGTGCCACCGCTGCCACGTTCACGCCGTCCAGCAGCGGCGCCGTCCACCGGGAGCCGCGAAGGCGTGGCACGAAGGGCTCGATCGCGGCCACGAAGAGGAACGAGGGCAGAAAGATCCCGATCGTCGCCAGAACCGCGCCGGGCAAGCCGGCCACCAGGTAGCCGACGAACGTCGCGGTCGTGAAGACCGGCCCAGGGGTGAACTGCCCGACGGCCACGGCGTCGAGGAGTTGCTGATCGGTGAGCCAGCCGAGCCGCTCGACGAAGTCGCGCCGCAGGAAGGCCAGCAGCACGTACCCGCTGCCGTAGAGCACCGCGCCGATCTTGAGAAACGTGAGGAAGAGCTGGACCAGGCTTACCGGCACCGCCGCCGGTGCCGCGAGCGACAGGGCCGGCAGCGGCAGGCCGCTAAGCGGCACCACGATCGCGGCCGAGCCGGCGCTCCACCGCTGCGCGATGCGCGCCAGCAGCACGACGATCGCACCGCCGAACAAGATGGCGATCTCGTTTACTCCCAGGAAGTACAGCACCAGCGCGGCCAGGCCCACCGCCGCCAGGAAGGCGCTCCGCACGGCCGTACGCGCCAGGCCCCAGAGTGCCTGGCCGACGATCGCGATGATCACCGGCTTGATCCCGTAGAGCAGCCAGCCGGCCTCGGGCGTCGAGCCCCAGCGCACGTAGGCCCAGGCAAACCCCAGCACCATCAGCGCGGCCGGCGTGATGAACAGCGTCCCGGCGGTAATCAGCCCGCGCCAGCCCGCCCGCAGGTAGCCACAGTGGATCACCATTTCTGTCGAGTTCGGGCCAGGGATCAGGTTGGTGGCGCCGATCAGGTCAAGGAAGTACTGCTCGCTCAGCCAGCGCCGCCGGGCGACCACCTCCTCGCGGAGCATGGCGATATGGGCCGCCGGCCCACCGAAGGCGGTGAGCCCCAGCTTGAGCGCGACCCAGGCCACTTCCCCAAGCGGCCCCGGCTCGACGGCTGGCACGGCGCGCTCTGTTGCCAGCTCCCGATCGGGCATCCGCCTCCCCTTCGCATGATGCTGTATCGATACCTGCCGGCTAGCAGGCTGCGCCCGGCAGTATACCAGCGGTCAATCCGGCCTCAGTGAACGCTCGATGATCACCCTTGTAGCCATCCCCAGCACACACCCTCCCCTCGATAGGGCGCTGCGAGTAGCATTGCGCCGGTCGCGCTGCTCGGCTCGAGCGGGGGCGCACCGGCGGAGCGTGGTGTGAAACAGGGAAGCCGTTCGATCGCGTGAGCGGACGCGCGCGGGCGCAGGTCGCCGTCCCAGCGGAGAGGTTCCTGGCTCTCGTCGAGGTCGTGGCAGTCTGGGCCTCGAGCCTCGCGCTCCTCTGGGCGTTGTCCCGCGGGTTGCCCGCGATCGATGGCTGGCAGCGCGACGTCTTCGGCCAGCCTTTCCTGGCTACTCTCCTCGTCTTCATCGCGCTGCCGCTCCTCGTGCTGCTGGCCAGCCGACGGAGCTTCACCGACTACGGCCTGGCCTTCGTCCCCCTCGCACGGCCGCTGGAGACCGGCTGCCTGGCACTGGCGGTTCTGGGACCGCTGAGCGGGGTTGCGTTCCCGTTGCTTATCGCCCTCGACCTCTCCCCGACGGGCTGGCCAGGCGCGGCGATCCTCGCCATCTGCTATGCCGCCTCCCTGCCGGTCATCGCCTACGTTGTCCGCAATACGCGACCGATCGAGCGAGGTACGCCGCAGATTCATGCAGCCACCGGCCTGGTGCTCGCGCTCGGGCTCGCGCTCGCGCTGGCAGCGCTCGCCTGGCCGCACATCTCAGCGGTCCCGGCGGTCCTCTACCGGCTCTTCTACGCCGCGCTCGGCGAGGAGGTGTTCTTCCGCGGCTACGTGCAGTCGCGGCTTAATGAGTCGCTCGGACGCCCCTACCGCGTGCTCGGTGTACCCTTCGGTTGGGGATTGGCCATCGCCGCGCTGCTCTTCGGGCTGGCTCATGTGCTCGGCCCGGCCGGGCCCTTCCAGTGGGGATGGGGCCTGTGGACGGCGGTCCTCGGGTTGATCTTCGGGTACCTGCGCGAGAAGAGCGGCAGCGTCCTGGCACCGGCGGTCACACACGGAGTCCTCATCGCGGTCGCCGCTATCGCCGGCGCCGGCTAGCGAGGCAGCTCCAGGTCGCCTCGGACCCCTCAGTCACGGTCCTCCTCCGCCTGGCGCTCGACGATGGCGAAGCGCCGGCTCGCCCATCAGACGAGCACAGTAACGGCACTGACGGTGATCCAGTACTTCCGCTGTCCCAGTCCCGCTCCGGCCCTCTCCGACAGGAGTTGCTAAACGAGCGAGTCAGGGGCGGCTTCCGGCATCACCGCGCGGCCGCGGCCAGCGCGAGCGTGACGTCCCAGGTCGCCGGATCGCCCTCGTAGTCAGTTCGCTGGGCCAGGCACGAGGCCACGAGCGCCTGCGAGTCGAAGGCTCGCTCAGCCTCCTCCGCCTGGGCTAGTGTGGCATGGGTGGCCGGGTGGCGTGGGATGAAGACGGTACAGCAGTCGTCGTCCGGCACCCGGGAGATCGGCTCGGTGCCGATCTGAACCGCCTCGGCTAGGATCTCGTCCTTATTGAAGCCCACCAGCGGGCGCAGCAGCGGCAGGTCGGTCACCGCTCCGATCACCCGCATGTTCTCGAGTGTCTGCGAGCTGACCTGCCCCAGGCTCTCCCCGGTCACCACTGCGCCGGCACCCTGCTCGTAGGCGATCGCGGTGGCGATCCGCATCATCAGCCGCCGGTAGAGCACCACACGCAGGGCCGGCTCGCTGGCTAGCGCGATCTCGCGCTGCGCGTCGCCGATCGGCACGATGCTGAGCCGCACTCCCGGCTGGTAGCGCCCGAGGTGCCTGGCGATCTCGACGACCTTCTCGATCGAGATCGGGCGAACGTACGGGTAGGCGTGGAAGTGCACCAGCGTCACGAAGCAGCCGCGCTTCATCATCCGGTAGGCGGCCACCGGCGAGTCGAACCCGCCGGAGAGCAGGACGACGACGCGGCCGCTGACGCCGACCGGCAGCCCGCCTGGCCCCTTCATCGCCTCGCCGCTCACCAGCGCGCGGTCATAGAGGATCTCCACCTGATAGGTGACGTCGGGCGCGGTCAGATTGACCGGCGCGCCGGTGCGGTCCTTGATGAACTGGCCCAGTTCACGTTCGAGTTCCGGGGAGGTCAACGGGTAGCTCTTGTTCGTGCGCTTGGCGCGCACGCGATAGCTGCCCGCCGGCGGCCCGAGGAGATCGAGTAACCGGGCCAGCCCATCCTGCAGTTCTTCTATCCGCAACCCGGTCTCGAGCGCGAGCGAGAAGTTCGCGATCCCGAAGACCCAGGCCAGCCGCTCGCGAACCGCCGGCCACACCTCGAGACCCGGGATCGGAATCACCACCCGGGTATTGCGCACCCGGGCACGCCCGTGCGGCACGCCACGCAGCGCGTGCTCGATGTTCTGCACCAGCGTGTGCATGAACCAGGGGCGATTAGCCCCCTTGAGCGCGATCTCGTGCACCCGGGCCACGACGATCGGCTTGTATGCGTTCTCCACTCGCCCGTTCATGACCACGGCGTTCAATGCCATAGCCTAGCGCACGGTCGATAAACTACTGCTCTGCTTTTCTGTCGTGCTGCGGCACCTCGTGCGCGCCGCCATCGGCGAGCGTCGCCGGTCATAGGCTAGGCACCGAGACGCTCGCCGACCAACCGGATCAGCTCTTCCTCCTCGGGAAAGCGACCGGTCGCGTGCTTGGAGAAGACCAGCTCCCCGTCGACCGTGATCTCGAATCGTCCACCATCAGACGGCTTCAACGCGATCTCGTCGATATGCTCTTCGAACCGATCCAGCAGCAACTCCACCACACGGGTGGCACGCTTCTGGTAGCCTCAGCTCGTGCAATATTCGATCCGGATCGCGTGCAGCACGACGCCTCCTTCCGCTGCACATCGCGTCGCACAACTGCACGAGTATATCAAATTCTGAAGCCATGCTGGCCTTCCCGGGCAGCGTCACGGTCACGTGCGGCGGTGGATCGGGCGCTGCTGCCGCTCGCGCTCGGCGGTAGCGATTGTTGACCGATGCAAGAGACGAGACTTCAGGGTAGATCGGCCCACAGTGTGGAGACGGCGCCGGCTGATGCAGTATCCTTGGCCGCTTGGAACCGTGCGGTCGGGAGCGAGGGGTGTGCCAGCGATGCGGGTGATGAAGTTCGGCGGGACATCGGTCGGCAACGCAGAGGCCATCGACCAGACGGCCCGGATCCTGGCCGAAGCCTACCGGTCGGGCGATCCGGTCGTCGCGGTGGTCTCGGCGATGAGCGGCGTGACGAACCAGCTCCTGGCCTCCGCCGCGGCCGCCGCAGCCGGCCAGGGAGACGCCGGCAGCGAGCTGCGACAGCATCTGCTCGATCGTCATCTGGCTGTCGTCGCCGAGCTGGTGCACGACCTGGGACGGCGCGCGCAGGTCACCGTGGCGCTGGAGGAGCTAGCGAGCCGCTGCGCTCGACTGGTGGAGTCGGTGCACATCCTGGGCGACCTCTCATCCAGGGCACAGGACTGGATCGTCTCCTTCGGCGAGCGGATGAGCAGCGTCCTGGTCGCCAGCGTGCTCGAAGATCGCGGCATCCCGGCGGTCGCCGTCGAGAGCGACCAGGTGATCGTCACTGACGATGCCTTCGGCAACGCCTCCCCGCTGCTCGACCAGACGCGCGCCCGGGCGCAGGAGCGCCTGGGGCCGCTCCTCGCTGAGCGGAAGCTTCCGGTCGTCACCGGCTATTTCGGGGCGACGGCGAGCAGGTCAGTTACCACGCTCGGCCGGGGCGGATCCGACTACTCGGCGTCGATCCTGGGCTACGCGCTCGACGCCGACGAAGTCTGGATCTGGACGGACGTGGACGGCGTGATGACCGCTGACCCGCGCCTGGTGCCGGAGGCACGCACCCTCCCGTCGATCTCGTTCGCCGAGGCGACCGAGCTGGCGTACTTCGGCGCCAAGGTGATCCACCCGCGCACGATGCAACCGGCCGCCGAGCGCGGCATCCCAATCTGGATCAAGAACACCTTCCGGCCGGAGCACCCCGGCACGCGCATCGGCCCGGAGACGACGCAGGATGGTTCGGTGGTCAAGGCCATCACCGCCATCCCCGGCGTCAGCGTGATCACGGTCGAGGGCAGCGGGTTCCTCAGCGTCGCTGACGTGACGGCGCGCGTCTTCGACACGGTCGGCGAGACCGGGGTCAATGTCTACATGATTTTCCAGGCCTCATCGCAACACTCGCTGGGCTTCGTTGTCCGCCAGGCCGACGCGGCGAAGGTGCTGGCCGCGCTGGAGCAGGAGTTCGAGCTGGACCTGCTCAAGGGCCGGGTACTGCGTATCTGGGAGGACCCGAACCTGGCGGTGGTGGCGGTGGTCGGCGCTGGCATGCGGGGCACGCCCGGCGTGGCCGGCCGCGTCTTCCAGACGCTGGGGCAGAACCGGATCAACATCGTGGCCATCGCCCAGGGGTCGTCGGAGTTGAACATCTCCTTCGTCATCGCCGAGCACGAGGTGAGCCGGGCGGTGCCGGCAATTCACGCCGCGTTCGGGCTCGGCAAGGCGCGGGACGCGTAGCCTAGTAGGAGTTACTGGGGACGCTTGCGGCGGGAGCGGAGGGCCCTCCTCGCCGCTCTGATCGGCTTCGGTCCGCGCCGGCGGATGAACACGCCGCCCCACCTGCGGCGGACCGGCACGCGGGCAGCGGACGGCGGCAGCTCCGCCGTATCAGGTGCGTCCGGCGCTGCCTCCTCGAGCACCGGGTCAGCCGCGGGCGACGTCGACCCTGCCACCGCTTCGTGCTGATGGGACTGAGCAGAGCGGTGCTGCCGGCGCAGGGATAGCAGGCTCGTGAGGATCACCAGCGCCGGCAGGACCAGGAAACCGCCAATGAAGAGCAGATCACCCCAGTCTACCGCCAGCACGAGCATGTTCCCATCTCGCCGTGCCCTCGCCTCCCATGAACATAAAACGCTCGGCGAGGCGATCTGGCTCCCACGGCTGAGTGACAGGGAGACCACCCAATGCTGACCTGGATCGCGCTGACGCTGCTGGCCGCGGTCGCGTTGCACTGGGGCATCGCCTGGCTGCTGCGCCGGCTCGGCGTCGAGCCGGCCGCGCCCGAGCAGCGGGCCGGCGGCTTCCGCGATGTCGTGGCGCGCCTACGCGACTGGACGGCGAGCCGTCCCGGCCGCGGCTGAACGTTCCCTGCGAGGAGTCAGCCACTGCTTCGTAGGGCTGAGAGCCATCGCCTCAGTCCTAGGCCTATGCCCCTTCCCCCGTCTCGCCCGACGGGACGGTCGAGGATGGACCACGACCGTCCCGCTCATCTCGCCTGCCACCGAAGTCGCGGAGGCGCTCGGCGTAGGCCCGGAGGCGGTCGGTCACCAGGCGATGCACTGTGCCTTCAGGATACTGGCCATCCGGCCCGCGCTGGCCGGCCGGCACGCCGGTCAGAATCTCGATCCCCTCGTCGACGGTGCGTACCGCCCAGACGTGGAACCGGCCTTGTCTGACCGCCTCCACCACCTCGTCCTTGAGCATCAAGTGCTGCGCGTTGGCCGCTGGGATGATCACGCCCTGCTCGCCGGTCAATCCCTTGACCTTGCAGACCGCGTAGAAGCCCTCGATCTTCTCGTTGACCCCACCGACCGCCTGGATCTCCCCGTGCTGGTTGACTGAGCCGGTGACGGCGATCCCCTGCTTGAGCTCCAGTCCCGAGAGCGCCGAGAGCAGCGCGTAGAGCTCGGTCGAGGAGGCGGAGTCGCCCTCGACCTCCTCATAGGCCTGCTCGAACGTGATCGAGGCGCTGATGGACAGCGGGAAGTCCTGGGCATAGGCCCCGGCCAGGTAGTTGGAGAGGATGAGGAACCCCTTCGAGTGGATCGGGCCGGAGAGCGCGATCTCCCGCTCGATGCTAACGACCGCGCCGCGGCCCAGCGAGACGCGCGCCGTGACCCGCGTGGGCCGGCCGAAGGCATAGTCGCCGAGCTGGATGTATGACAGACCGTTGATCTGCCCGACCCGCGCCCCTTCAGTCTCGATCTGAAGCGTCCCCTCGGCGATCAGCTCGCGGATACGCTCCTCGACCAAATTGGAGCGGTATTCCTTCTGCTCAATCGCCCGGTCGACGTCCTCGACTGTGACCAGCTCGCGGTTCGCCTTGCCGGCCCAGTAGCTGGCTTCGGCGACCAGGTTACTGATCTCGAGGAGCTGGAGCGAGAGCTTGCGCTGGTGCTCGACGATCCGGGCGCCATACTCGATCACGCGCGCCACAGCCCCGCGATCGAAGTGCCGTAGCCCACCCTCCCGGACGCACCGGCTGATGAACGCCGCGTAGTCCAGCGCGTGCTCTTCGTTCCAGTCCATATCCGGGGCAAAGTCGGCCCGCACACGGAACAGCTCTTTGAAGTCCTCGTCCAGGGCAGACATCAGGTAGTAGAGCAGCGGTGTGCCGATCAGCACCACCTTGACGTCGAGCGGAATCGGCTGCGGGCGCAGGGCTGCGGTCGGAACTGGGCTCAGCAACTGGGCCCCCAGATTCTCGATCACGATCTGCCGGTTGAGGAGTACCCGCTTGAGCCCTTCCCAGGCGAAGGGGTTTCGCAGCACATCATCGAGGTGCAGGACCAGGAACCCGCCGTTTGCCCGGTGCAGGGCGCCGGGGCGGATCTGGCTGAAGTCGGTGACCATGGCGCCGAAGGCGGCGCGGTAGTCGATGCGGCCCAGCAGGTTATAGTAGCTGGGGTTGCGCTCGAAGATCACCGGCGCTCCCTCGAGTGCGCTGTTATCGACCAGCACGTTCACCCGGTAGCGCGCCAGGTGCTCCTGCTGCTGCAGCACCTGAAGCTGCGCGATCGGCGGCGGGACGTTGACCACCTGAGGCGGGAAGAAGTCGTGGAGGTGGTCTGGGAGATCCTCACGGACTTCCTCCAGGTACGCGAGGACTCCCGGCAAGTCGGCATAGCGCTCGCGAAGGTCGTCGAAGAGCGACCCGACGGCGAACAGCGCGACCTCGCGGTCGAGCTGGCGCAGCCGCTCGGCGGCTTGCTTCTCGAGCCGGCGTACTTCGCGCAGGGTATCAGCGATCCGCGCCTGGATCTCCTGGCTCCTGCGCTCCAGGTCCTCGCGCACCGGCGCTGGGAGGAGGTCGAACGCCTCCGGCGCGATCGGCCGCCCCTGCACTATCGGCACGCTGACCACGCCGGCTGGGGTGGCCTGGAGCGCGAACCCTCGCTGTTGAGCGAACTCCTGCGCCGCCGACCAGAGCTCGTCCCGCTGCCGGTCGAGCGCTTCCACGATCTCCCGGCGACGGCGGTCGTACTCCTCGCTCTCGAAGGCACGCGGGATCGCCTGCTGGGCCGCCCGCACGAACTCGTCCATGTCCAGCGCGAACTGGGCGCCGCGCCCGGCCGGGAGGGCAATCGCGACCGGCTGCTCGGGGTCCTTGAAGTTGTGGACGTAGACCCAATCGGGCGGGGTCGGTCGCTGCCGGGCGTAGCGCTCCAGGTAGTGCCGAACGGTGCTCTCACGGCCCGACCCAGGCCTGCCGGCGACATACAGGTTGTAGCCTCCGGTCGGGATCTCCAGCCCGAATTCGAGCGCACTGAGCGCACGCGGCTGGCCGATCGTGGCCTCCAGCGGCTCGATTTCGGCCGTGGTCTGAAACGGCAGGCTCGCCGGATCGAGACGGCGCCGCAACTGCTCCGGCGCCAGTGCCAGGCGTGCAACTGCTTGCCCGGTCAACTCGGACATCGATCCCCCTTCCCACAGCTCAGCCCAAGGTCGGCACCAGCATGAGGTTGAGCAAGATGAAACCGAGCCAGGAGATCGCGGCAACCACGAGGGTGCGGGCTGTCGTCAGGTCGAGCGCCTCGCGCAGGGCGACGATCGTCGCCAAGAGCACCCAGACGAAGACCAGGGGCCCGAGCACGACAAGCACCGGCGGGAAAACTCCGCCCAGCGCCAGCAAGAGCACAGGGGTCTGCGCGAAGCCGAGCGTGCGCACGAGCTCCCCGATCGTCGCCGAGGTCTCCGGGCCAGGCAGGGCCTTGGCGCCGATCAGGTAAGCAATGACGACGAACAGCGTCCAGGAGATGAACGCCGTGGCCGCCCGGGTATAGATGCCGATCAACCCGACGGCCGGTAGGAGCGCCACTCCGCTCGCCAGCGACGCCAGGGCCACGACGAGCAACGCGGGCACCGTCGCGCTGTACTCGCGCTCCAGCTCATCGTAGATCGCGGGGTCGAGCCTGGCCGCCCCGATCATCCAGCGCAGCACATCTGCTCCTCTCCGCTCGGCCACCTGGCAGGCTAAAGTGGCCACCCGTACTCCTTGACGACCCACACGTACGGCTCCGGCACCTCGAGGAACTCGACCCGCAGCCCGAGCACCCGCGCTTCCCAGAGGAAGCGCGCCACCCGGTCGGGATCCACGTAGAGCCGGTCGGGCGAAGCGGCGACGACCACGTCGAACTCCTTATGCCACATCGCAGTCCGCAGCCGCTTGAGCTCGGGGCGGCTTTCCGGCAGCTCCGGCAGCACCTCGCGAAAGACCGCGGTCACCTGGTAGCCGGTGGCTGCGGCGTAGTCGCGACAGCGCTGCTCCTGCTGGGCCAGCTCGGTCTGAGGATCGCTCTTCTTCTGGAACCGGGCGCCGAGGAAGAGCGCTGCGCGTTCAGGCATGGCGAAAGTCCCTCCGCTCTCCAGCTCCACCGCTGACGCCATTCTGCCACGA
>BEIC01000084.1 GCA_002898875.1 bacterium HR26 | reverse complement strand
CGTCCGCCACGGTCGACCGCCGAAGCGGCTCCCGTCCGACTTGCATGCATTAGGCACGCCGCCAGCGTTGTCCCTGAGCCAGGATCAAACTCTCCATCAAGGTTTCACCCCCGCCTTTACGGCGGGTTAACGCTCGAGTCCAATCGACCCACGGCACGCCTCACTGGCGCCCGCAGGTCGCGGGGTCCCGTCGCGTGCGAACCACACTTCAGTTGTCAAGGTGCCTCGCCCTCTACGGGCGGGTCGGCTCTCATCGCCCGACCCGGAAGATTTAGTATAGTCAAAACCCGGTCTTCTGTCAAGCCCCGGCCCCTCCGCCAGGTGACCGGGGCTGCTGCCCTCACCGGATCAGCGAAGTGATAGTCTACTCGTCCGATCCCGAGCTGTCAAGGCCGTCCCGGTCTGAGGGGCCATCACTGTTGCTCGTCGCATCGTGTCCCGGTCCGTCACCACCGGCGCTGCGGAACTTCAGTCCCGCGCTCAGTTCGAACGCCGGCTCGAAGCCGGCTCGCATGCGCGACAGCCCCGTGCACCGGGCTTGGGTGCTGAGGGGTGCCCGCAGTAGGGACCCCGCCGAGCCCGTTGCTTCAGCGCCGGGCGCGACCTGTGCGCCAGCCCGGAACGCGGGGAAACCGTTCGACCCTCAGCGCCCCGGCGCGTCGCCCGGTCTGGGCCTCTCCCGCTCTTTGCTCTCGGCGGGGCAACTCCCTGCGATCCTTCATCGTAACTGGTAAGTGGCCAACGGTTCGTCTCCCCTGTCGGCGACGTCGGGTATCATCTTCCCGGAGGTGCTCCATGGCATTCGTCGAACGTCTGCCGCGCCAGGTCGTCGTCGTCGAGGTCGGTCCGCGCGACGGCCTGCAGAACGAGGCGCAGCCGGTACCGACGGAGCTGAAGGTGGCCTTTATCGAGCGGCTCGCCGAGGCTGGCCTTCCGGTCATCGAGGTGACGAGCTTCGTCAGCCCAAAGGCGGTCCCTCAGCTCGCGGATGCGGAAGAGGTGATGCGGCGCATCGCTCGCCGTCCCGGCACACGCTATCTGGCGCTCGTACCCAACGAGCGCGGGCTCGATCGCGCCCTGGCGGCGGGCTGCGACGCGATCGCCCTCTTCACCGCCGCTTCCGAGGCGTTCTCCCAGGTCAACGTGCATGCCTCGATCGAGGAGACATTCCAGCGCTTCCGCCCGGTCGCTGAGCGCGCACGGGCCGCCGGCCTCTGGATCCGCGGCTACGTCTCCACTGCCTTCCATTGCCCGTATTCCGGCCCGGTCGATCCCCGGCAGGCCCTCTCGGTGACCGAGCGCCTCTTCGCCCTGGGCTGCCATGAAGTCGCGCTCGCGGACACGATCGGCCGGGCTACGCCACGCGACGTCGACCGCCTGCTGGCGCTGGCCACGCGCGCGTTCGAGCCAAGTCGCCTGGCGCTGCATTTCCACGACACCGCCGGGCTGGCGCTTGCGAACGTGATGATCGGCCTCGACTACGGCATCACCGTCTTCGACGCCTCAGCCGGCGGGCTCGGCGGCTGCCCCTTCGCTCCCGGCGCGCCCGGCAATTTGGCGACCGAGCGGTTGCTGGCCCTGCTCGAAGGGCTAGGGATCGAGACCGGTGTCGATCGAGAGGCCGTTGCCGCGGCGGTGGCCGAGCTCCACCAGGCCGTGCCTGGGATCGGAGCCCACGCCTGCTAGCTCCCCGGCGGGCGCTCACAGGCGCTATGCCTCGCTCGCCGGCTGCTGGCTCGTATCGTCCTGCGCGCGGAGGAGGAGCAGTGGAGCAGCGCGGCTGGTGAGAAGATCTTCGGCGACGCTGCCGAGGAGCCAGCGGCCGAGCCCGCCGCGCCCGCGAGTGACCATGACGACGAGATCGGGCTGCCGCGCAGTGATGAATCGGCGGAGCTGCTGGCTAGGCTCCCCGCTGAGTACCTGCCAGAGGATCGCTCGTCCGGACGGGCCGGCGAGCGTTTCGGCTTTTTGCCGGAGGTAGACCTCGGCCTCGCGCTCGAACTGCTCGAGCTCGTCCCCACCGGTAAGTCTCTTGTGGGTGTCGACGACGCGAACCAGCGTCAGCCCCGCGCGAGCCAGGCGCGCCAGCGCCATCGCTGCCGGCAGTGCGTGCTCGGCGAACAGCGTGCCGTCGAGCGGCACCAGGAGCGTCCGGAACTGCACCCGTGCGGGTTGTTCGGACGGTGACGCGGCCGGCACGACGAGGACCGGGGCCGGAGCCTCGCGCACGATGCGGTCAGCGACGCTGCCGAGCAGCAGGCGTTCGAGTTCACCTCGTCCGTGGCTGGCCATCACGGTCAGCGGGGCACGCCAGCGCTCGACCTCAGCGAGGATCTCGGCCGCGGGATCGCCCAGCCGGAGGACGGGCCGCACGGTGAGGCCAGCGGTGCGAAGTCTGCCGATGGGCTCCTCAAGCAGCTCTGGCGCTTCGAGCTCGACCCTGGGCTGCTCTGGCGAGATCCAGACGACCTCACCGCGGTGCGCATCGAAGACGGGGCGCATCTCCTCGAGGACATGGATCACAACGATAGGCGCGCTGGTGAGTTCAGCGAGGGCGGCGGCGTATGGGAGCGCCGACTCCGACGGCTCTGAGCCGTCGAGTGGGAGGATGATCGTCTCGAACAGCGGCATGGACTCACCCTTTCGCCGGTCCGGAGGCTGCCCCTGGCTCCGGCAGGACGGTGCCGGCACGGGTTATCCTACCTCGTGCGGTCGCGAGGGTGCCTGCTCACCTGAGCGTGGCTCGCCGGTGTACCCTGGCGGTGCCAGCGCAGGGCAGGCACGTCGCCTGAGGCGAGGAGCGTCGCGCCAGGCCAGATGAGGCGAGAGAGGAGGCGATCATGGAGCGGCTCAGCGTGCCGCCGGCGATCGAGTCGCGGCTGCGCCGGGAGTGGATCGCCTGGTTCACCACCGTGCGTGCCGATGGGCAACCTCAGCCGGTCCCGGTCTGGTTTCTCTGGGAGGATGGCTGGTTTGTGATCTTCTCGCAGCCGCGCACGCAGAAGCTGCGCAACATCCGGGCTAACCCGAGGGTCTCGCTCCACCTCAACTCAGACGCGCGCGGGAGCGAGGTGGTGCGCTTCGACGGCGTGGCGGAGATCGTGCCGGACGGCCAGCCCGCTACGGCGTTCCCCGCGATGATCGAGAAATACCGTGAGGGCATTCGCAGCCTGGGGATGACGCCGGAGTCGTTCGCGCGCGAGTACTCGGTCCAGATCCGCGTGCGGCCGACGCGCCTGATGCACTGGTAACAGGGGATAGAGCGATCGGCGCAGCCTGAACTGAACCGAGAGCTGGTGGAAGCCCGGCGGGAACAGGCGGGGGAGACTCTTCGACCTGGTGACCGTTCTCGGCCTTTGGCTCGCTGGGTCGCTGCGCCGGGCGCTCTCGGTACGTTCCGTACACGAGTGAGCAGTGGGCGGTCGGTTCAGCATAGTCGTCGCGCGTGCCGGGCGTGAGGGAAAGGCGTGCCAGGGGTGGGGGCAGGTAGCTCCTGACGACCTCGGCCCATGGACCAGCTCGATCGCGCTTCACGAGCTGGTAACTGGCCACGCGGTCACCCTTCAGCATGACGAGGGCTCCGTGCAGCGCCCCCTCACCGTAGGCCGATCCGGGGTTGATCGCCAGCGTCCGGCCGATGCGCACTGTGCCGGCCGGCTCGTACATATGCTCGTGCAAGCTGAGCCCCGGTTGATAGCGCTCGATCGCCACGCGGACTGCCCGGCTGCCGAGCTCGCGGCCCGCGCAATGGCCCGGGGCCGCAATGCACTACTGACGGATGGCGGGGTAGCCACCCTGCGCGCGCTACCCCGCCATCGGCGTCAGCACGCTTGTGTCACCACCAGAAGAGATCGAACCGGTCGAGGTTCATGACCTTGTTCCAGGCTGCCAAGAAGTCGCGAACGAACTTCTCCCGGTTATCGTCTTGAGCATAGAATTCCGCCTGGGCGCGGAGCTGGGCATTGGCCCCGAAGACCAGGTCGACCCGGGTGGCAGTCCACTTAGGCCTGCCAGTGGCTCGGTCGTAGCCCTCGTACACCTGAGGGTTGTCGGTGGGACGCCACTCGACGCTCATGTCCAGGAGATGGACGAAGAAGTCGTTGGTGAGTACGCCTGGGCGCTCGGTGAATACGCCGTGGGGCGCATTACCGTAGTTGGCCCCAAGCACCCTCAGCCCGCCGATGAGAACCACTAGCTCGGGTACTGTCAGCCTAAGCAGACAGGCCTTGTCGATCAGCACACGTTCGGTGGGCAGGGTCTCGTAGCCTGGCTTCACGTAGTTGCGGAAGCCGTCCGCGAGAGGCTCAAGGTAGTTATAGAACTCGACCTCGGTCTGCTCCTGGCTAGCATCGGTGCGGCCGGGGTAGAAGGGGACCTGCACCTGGAAGCCGGACCGCCTCGCCGCCTCTTCGACGGCAGCGACGCCACCGAGGACGATCAGGTCGGCCAGGGAGACCCGCTTGTTGCCAGCCTGCGCCCGGTTGAACCGGTCCTGGATCTCTTCCAGGGTCCTCAGTACCTTGGCGAGCTGGGCTGGCTCGTTGACCTCCCAGTCCTTCTGAGGAACCAGGCGGATGCGTGCGCCGTTGGCCCCGCCCCGCCTGTCGGAGGCTCGGAAAGTCGAGGCCGCGGACCAGGCGGTGTAGACGAGCTCCCGGACCGTCAGCCCAGAGCTGAGGATCTGCCTCTTGAGTTCCGCGATGTCGTTCGCGTCGATGAGCTCGTGGTCGACGGGAGGCAGCGGGTCCTGCCAGACGAAGTCCTCTTTGGGGACTTCGGGGCCGAGATAGCGCGACTTGGGCCCCATGTCCCGGTGGGTAAGCTTGAACCACGCCCTGGCGAAGGCGTCCGCGAAGGCGGCAGGGTCATCGCGGAAGCGCTTGGCTATGGGAGCGTAGGGGGGCTCCGTGAGGGCCAGGTCGGTGGTGAGCATTACGGGCGGGTGGAGCTTATCGGGGTCGTGCGGGTCGGGGACGAGGTCCTGGGGCTCAGGGTCCACCGCGACCCACTGCCACGCGCCACCCGGGCTCTTCTCCAGCCTCCACGAGTACTTGAACAGGATCTCCAGGAACTTGTTATCCCACTTGGTCGGCGTCGGAGTCCAGCCCCCATGGAGTCCGCTGGTAATAGTATGGGGCCCCTTGCCAGTGCCAAAGCTGTTCTTCCAGCCGAGGCCCTGCTGTTCGAGGGGAGCAGCATCGGGCTCCGGGCCCAGGTGCTCCTTGAGGTTGGCTGCACCGTGCATCCTGCCGAAGGTGTGACCGCCAGCGATGAGGGCGACCGTGTCCACGTCGTCCAGGCCCATCCGCCGGTGCGTCTCGCGGATCTGCCGCGCAGCAGCCAGCGGGTCGGGGATACCCTCGGGGCCCTCGGGGTTCACGTAGATCAAGCCCATCTGCGTAGCGGCGAGCGGTTCCTGGAGCACGCGTTTGTCGCTGTAGCGCTGCTCGCCCAACCACTCAATCTCGCGGCCCCAGTATGTATCCTCCGGCGGCTCCCAGATATCAACGCGGCCTGCACCAAAGCCCAATGGTTTGAACCCCATGGACTCGAGGGCCACGTTGCCCGCAAGCATGATGAGGTCGGCCCAGGAGATCTTATTCCCGTACTTCTTCTTTATAGGCCAGAGAAGGCGGATAGCCTTCTCCTGGTTGATATTGTCGGGCCAACTCCTGCGGGGCGGGTAGCGTATGCTGCCGTCAAGCGCACCACCGCGACCGTCGAATATCCGGTAGGAGCCCGCACTGTGCCAGGCCAGGCGGATGAAGAGCGGACCGTAGTGGCCACAGTCTGCGGGCCACCAGTCCTGGGATTGGGTCATGAGGCGTCTCAGGTCCTCTTTCAGGGCGTAGTAGTCAAGTTCGCCGAAGGCTTTGGCATAGTTGTAATCTGGATCCATGGGCACCAACGTAGGCGGGTTCTGGGAGAGGAGCCGAAGGTTCAGCTCATTGGGCCACCATGCCCGGAGCATGTTGCCACCCAGAGTGGTGTGACGGTAGTCGTACCACGGGAGCTGCTGTTTAGTGTCCTGGGCCATGGCTTCCCTCCGTCGTAGCACGGTCGGGACTGCCTGCGCCAGCAATGCACCTCTAGGACCGGCCTGTGTCGGCGACTATATGATCATAATAGCTCTTGACCCCCCGATCCTCAAGGCGGTCAGCCGCTGAGCCCGGAGACGCGCCACCAGTCTGGCCCTCTCGCGAGCCCCTGCCCAGTCGTGCGTATCGGACGCCGCATCCGCCCCAGCGGCTGGTCAGTCCAGGAGCTTCGGGTGGCCGAAGAGGTAGCTCTGGAGGAGGTCGACGCCGAAGGATTCCACCGTGCTCGCGTCTACTTCGTCCTCGATGCCCTCGGTGACCAAGCTGACGCTGATCTGGTGGCTCAGGTCGACGAGCTTGGCCATCACCGCCTGTTTGACGGGGTCAGTGGCGACCCCACGGGCAAGCTGGCGGGTCGACCTTGGGAAGTCCGGTTGGAGCGTGCTCGGCCATGCGGGACTCGAGTAGCCAGTGCCGAAGTCGTCGAGGGCGATGGGGGATCCGGGGACACGGTCGGCGGGAGAACATCGTGAAGCATGCCGAGGTTGGAGACAGGCGGTTTCCCGACGGCCTCGGATCATGGACCATGCTGTCACACTGCGTCGTGCCCCAGCATCAGCGTCCCAGCGGTGAGCAAGAGCCCGATGCCGGCGAGGAGATCGGAGCGGATAGGGACGAAGCGGGCGACGATCTTCCCGAGGTGAAGGCCGACCAGAGCCATGAGGAAAGTGCAGAAGCCGAACATCACCGCGGAAACCACTGGGGCAACACCCGTCAGTCCCAATCCGGCGCCGGTGAGCAGGTTATCGATGCTCAGCACAAATGGAAGGCCGAAAATCGCCCATCGCTCGTCCAGCTCAGCCGGCTCCTTGTTCCACAGGCTGCGGACTGCAAGGTAGAGACCATATCCGGCCAGCACGATCGGCCCGAGCGTCTCAGCGGCTGAGCCGACTTCCCGTCCGACGTAACGCCCGATCATGCCGCCGATCAATGGCGACAAGCCATCCCAGAACCCGAACGCCAACGCTGTCCAAAGCGCACGGCGCCAGTTCGGGCGGAGTGCCCCAAGCGCGATGGATACACGGAAATTGTCCAAACTGAGGGTAAAGCCGAGGATGAGGAGAACCAGGAGTCCGAGGGGGCTCTCCAATGCCCCACCGATCCCCAGATTCGTGGAGAGGTGTAGCCCATCTAGCCATACCGTCATACGCCATACCTCCTGTTCGCCTTCAGGCCTGGTAGGTCCCCAGTGCGCACGGTAGCGCCACTACGCCGCACCCCGACGCATCCTGAACGTGCGCGGTATAAGATTCCCTGGCGCGGTTGGTTTGCCCTCGTTGGCCCTGTGCACCGCCTCGGCCACGATCCAGTGATCTGGCGAGAGGTGGCAAACCGGATCGGTGCGGGCGGCGTCCCCGGTGAGGAGGAACGCTTGGCAGCGGCACCCGCCGAAATCGACCGTGCGGCGCTCGCAGCTGCGGCAGGGTTCGGGCATCCACTCTGTCCCCCGGAAGCGCTGGAAGAGCGGCGACTCTGCCCAGATCCAGGACAGCGAGTGCTCGCGCACGGATGCTCGGGGCAGCGGGAGGATGTGTGCTGCGGGGCAGGGCAGGACATCGCCGTTCGGGATCACCGTCAGTTGTCGCCGGCCCCAGCCACCCATACAGGGTTTGGGGTACTGGCTGTAGTAGTCGGGAATGACGTAGATGATCTCCATCCGGCCCTCGAGGCGCTGCCGGACGGCGCGCACGATCGACTCGGCACGGTCGAGCTGGGTCTTGCTCGGCAGCAACGCCGCTCGGTTACGCCAGGCCCATCCGTAGTACTGGGTATTTGCGAGCTCGATCCGATCAGCCTCCAACGATTCGGCGAGCTCGAGGATGCGGTCGATTCGATCGATGTTGTAGCGGTGGAGGACGACGTTCAGGGTAAGCGGCCACCCCAACGCTTTGACAAGGCGAGCTGCCGTGATCTTCCGCTCGAAGGAGGGCGTGCCGGCGATCAGATCGGACAGAGCTGGCTCGTCAGCCTGAATGCTGATCTGTACGTGATCAAGGCCGGCGGCCCGGAGTTGCTCCGCCCGCCGCGGCGTCAACCCTATCCCGCTCGTGATGAGGTTGGTGTACATGCCCAGCTCGTGTGCACAGGCCACCAGCTCGACGAGATCGCGGCGCACGAGCGGCTCACCCCCTGAGAGGTGAAGCTGCAATACACCGAGATCTCGTGCCTCGGCGAATACGCGCTGCCATTCGGCAGTCGTCAGCTCATCGCTGTAGTCTGCGAGATTCAGGGGGTTCGAGCAGTATGGACAGTGAAGTGGGCAGGCATAGGTCAACTCAGCGAGCATGCCGAATGGCCTAAGCATTTCCGATCTCCATCCATCGCTTGGCCACGAGTCGAGCGATGAAGTGCTGTACCTCTTCAGCAACCACGCGGTTGTAGCGACGGCGCAACTCCTCGATGATCTCGGCGATCGTCCGGCTCCCGTCGCAGAGGCCGACGATGGCTGCGCCCGTATCGTTCAACAGCAGCACCCCCTCTGGCGCGAGCAGCACATGCCGCTGGCGTACGGGGTCCCATACCAAACGGGCTTGCTGCGCCAGGCGCGGTCGGTTCGTGAGGGATACCTCTCCGCTCATATCCTCTCCGGTGCTGCTGTCTACCCTCCACCTCGGCGGACACGACGCAGGGCGGAGTGCGCGGTTCATTCGGAGTCCGGGTAGGCCCGTTCGATAGCGTCCAGCATGCTCCACAGCACATCGCACTTAAACGCCAGAGCGGCGACTGCCTTGGCCTGTTGCTCCGCAGTCCGGCAGAACTTCACGACCACGTCCAGCGCGTGTTCCGCATCGCGGGGTGCCTGGGTAAGACGAGCGCGGAAATAGGCCAGTCCAGCAGGGTCGATCCAAGGGTAATACCGCTCGAATGCGGCCAGGCGCGTTGCCATCAGATCCGGCGCGAACAGCTCGGTGAGCGAGGCGGCCACCGCTTCGATCCAAGGCCGGGTTCGTGCGAAGTTGACGTACGCATCGACTGCAAACCGAACCCCTGGCACAACGTGCCGCTCGTCCCAGAGTTCTTCTCTCGTGAGGCCGACAGCTTCACCCAAGCGCAGCCAGGCCTCGATTCCCCCCTCCCCTTCCGCAGTCCCGTCCTGGTCGAGGATGCGCTGAATCCAGCGTCTACGCACTGCCGGCTCTGGGCAGTTGGAGATGATGGCGGCATCCTTCAGGGGGAGGTTCTTCTGATAGTAGAAGCGGTTCGCCACCCAGCCCTGGATTTGTCGACGGCTTAGGCGGCCTTCGTTCATCTTCACGTGGAATGCATGGTGACTGTGGTACCGCTGTGATTGAGCGCGTAGCGCCTCGATGAATTCCGCAGGGCCGGAAGCTCCCATCTTCAGATCTCCAGTTCCAGGCCGTCAGCGGCCACCTCGAAGCCGTGTTCCTCGACGGTCCGGCGCTCAGGCGCGTCTTCCAAGAGAATGGGGTTGGTATTGTTGATATGGATATAGATCTTCCGCGGGATAGGGAGCGAGGCCAGTTGCTCCAGACTACCATCGGGCCCGCTGATCGGGAGATGCCCCATCTGCCGAGCCGTCTTGCGGCTAATGCCGAGCCGGATCATCTCGTCATCCTGCCAGAAGGTTCCATCGAAGAGCAGACAGGCGCAGCCTTCAAAGTAGGCCAGGACCGATGGCGTGAGTTCCTGGACTGAGGGCGCATACACCAGAGAGCGGCCGGTGCGGTGGTCCGTAATTCGATACCCGATCGAGAGCCCCACCTTCTTTTCGGACCGAAAGCGAGCCTGTTTTTCGAGGGGAACAGGGAAGGCCACGTAGGATAGCCCATCGGCCAGTGGCACCTCCTGATCCAGGAGAACCGGGCGCCATTCCACCCGCGTATACGCGCTGAGTGTCCGGAGCAGCGAGGTACCGCTCTCGAGGACCTCATAGACCGCTTCGGTAGCGTGCACTGCTACGCGATCGGCTTCTCTCAGCATCAGCAACCCGAGCGTGTGATCGAGCTCGGCGTCTGTCAACAGCACTGCCTGCAGCGGAGAATCCCGACTTCCCGATGGGTGCAGGGCAGGGAAGGACTCGAA
>BEIC01000083.1 GCA_002898875.1 bacterium HR26 | reverse complement strand
TCCGATCCCGGTGCTGGTGGCCGAGATCCCCGGCCGGTTGATCCCCGAGGAGTTCGTGCTTCTCCACGGCCACCTCGACTCCTGGCACGTCGGCATCGGCGACAACGCGACCGGCGACGCTACCATGCTGGAGCTGGCACGCGTCTTCTGGCAGCACCGCGACCAGCTGGCCCGCTCGCTGCGGATCGCCTGGTGGTCGGGCCACTCGCACGGCCGCTATGCCGGTTCTACCTGGTACGCCGATACCTTCGGCCTCGAGCTGGCCCGCAACTGCGTGGCGCAGGTGAACTGCGACTCGCCGGGCTGCCGCTGGGCCGACACCTACAACGAGCTCACGGCGATGAGCGAGACCGAGCCGTTCGTGGACGCAGTCATCCGGGAGACGACCGGGATCACGCCCGAGCCGGAGCGGCCGCCGCGCGCCGGCGACTACTCGTTCAACCAGATCGGCATCACCAGCTTCTATATGCTCAGCTCGACGATGTCGGAGGAAGCTCGCCGGGAACATGGGTACTACCCGGTCGGCGGGTGTGGTGCCAACATCCAGTGGCACACCGAGGACGACACGCTGGAGATCGCCGATCGCGAGAACCTGCTGCGCGATATGCGCATGTACGCCGCCTCGCTGCTGCGCGTGCTCAACGCGCCCATCCACCCCTTCGACTGGACACGCACCATCCAGGAGTTCCGCCGCACGCTCGAGAGCTACCAGGCAGCGACCGGCGACGCGTTCAGCTTCTCCCCCGCCTTCGAGGCCGTGGACGCGCTGGAGCGGGCACTGGAGCGGTTGTACAGTGCGGTTCCAACATGCACCCCTGACAGCCCGGAGGCGCGCCGCATCAACGCGGTGCAGCGTCGCCTGGCGCGCATCCTGGTGCCGGTCAACTACAGCCGGATGGCCCCCTTCTGGCATGACCCGGCGCTGAACGTGCCGCCGTTGCCGGATCTTGCGCCGGCGCTGGCGATGCCGGGCGCGAAGGACGATCCGGGCCGGCGGGGTATCCTGGTGGCGCACCTGACTCGCGGGCAGAACCGGCTGCTCTGGGCGCTGGAGCAGGCGCGCGAGCTGGTGGAGGCGGCGCTGGGCTGAGGCGCCCCGCCATCGCGTGCGTGAAGGGGGCGCGCGATCGGCCCGGATCGGATAGAGTGTGGCTTGGCGGGCAGGCGTGACGTGGGAGGATGAGGCTATGTCCACCGTTGGCTTCGCCACTATCGCTGAAGCGCCGCGTGACGACGTGATCCCGGCCATCCGCGCGCTCCTGCCGCCAGATGTCCGGATCGTCGAGCGGGGAAACCTGAACGGGCTCGCCCGCGAGGAGATCGCGGCGCTGGCCCCCGATCCCGGCGAAGTCGGCATCGTCGCGCGGCTGCGCGAAGGCGGCGAGACGCTGCTCTCGCACCGCAAGATCCTGCCTCGCATGCAGCGTCTAGTGGACGAGTTGGTGCGCGATGAGGGGGCCGACCTGGTGGTGATCCTCTGCGGCGCGGACTGGAGCGCGCTCGAGTCGCCGGTGCCGCTCGTGAACCCGGGCCGGCTCTTCCCGGCGGTAATCGCGTCGCTAGCCCACGGGCGGAAGCTCGGCGTCATCAAGCCCTCGCCCGGGCAGGTGGCGAAGGAGCAGGAGCGCTACCGCGCGCTCGGGATCGAGGCAGTCGTGACCAGCGCTTCGCCCTACGTCGGCGAGGAGCGGCTGGCGCTAGCCCGCCGGGCGGCCGAGGAGCTGCGCGACGCCGGCTGCGAGCTAATCTGGATGACCTGCATCGGCATGGACGAGCCGATGCGTGAGGTGGTGGCCCAGGTGACCGGAAAGCCGGTCATCCTGGCGCGCTCGCTACTGGGGCGGATCGTGGCCGAGCTGGTCGCCGTCCGGCAGCCGGCCCGGGTGTGAGGGCGAGGGGAGGGAAGCCATGAGCCAAGTTGCCACGGACATCGAGCGCCGCCTGCGGGAGGCGGTCTCCGCCGAGCGGTTGCAGCGGCACCTCGAGCGCTTCAGCACGCTCTTCCGCGACAGCGGAAGCGAAGACGAGCGCCGGGCGGCCGAGTACGTGGCCGAGCAGGTGAGCGCAGCCGGCGCGAAGGTGAGGATCTTCACCTTCGACTCGCTCATCTCCTGGCCGCTCGAGGCGACGCTGGTCGTCACCTATCCAGACGGGCGCAGCGAGGAGATTCCAGCTCGCCCGCGCTCGTTCGGCGGGGTGACGCCGCCGGAGGGGATCGAGGCGGAACTCATCTTCATCCCGTTCCAGAAGCCGGGGCAGGGGGAGATGATCTTCACCCACCGAGCGGTGGCGGGCGACTACGAGGGGCGCGACGTGCGCGGGAAGATCGTCCTCACCGCCGACGGCGGCCCCGACGGGATCCGCCGGGCCGAGGAGCGCGGCGCATCGGCCCACGTGCACATCTGGCCCTCGGACGAGCCGGCCATCCACGAGATGATCGCGACGCCGGTCTGGGGCACGCCGACGCCCGAGACCGCCCCGAACATCCCGAAGATCCCGGCCCTCGGCGTCACCAACGCCGACGGCGAGCGGCTGGCCCAGGCCTGCGCTGCCGGGCCGGTGCGTGCCCGGCTGACCTCGAAGGTCCGCACCGAGTGGATGCGGCTGCCACTGGTGGTCGCCGATATCCCTGGCCGCGACCAGGAGGGTGCCTTCCTGCTAGTCGGCGCTCACATCGACTCGTGGTACGAGGGGATCACCGACAACGCCACCGGCGATGCCAGCCTCATCGAGATGGCCTGTGTCCTGGCACAGCATCCGGAGACACTGCACTACGGCGTGCGCTTCGCCTGGTGGCCGGGCCACTCGACGGGCCGCTACTCCGGCTCGACCTGGTACGCGGATACGCACTTCATGGAGCTGCGCGAGCGCTGCCTGGGCTACCTCAACATCGACTCGCCAGGGATCCGCGGAGCTTCCGTCTGGGACTGTCGCTACAACACGGCCGAGGTGGAGCATGTCACTGCCGCCGTCGTGCGCGAGCTGTCCGGGCAGGAGCCGAACCTGCGCCGCCCGCTCAAGGCCGGCGACCAGTCGTTCCTCGGCGTGGGGCTGCCCTCGCTGGGAGCTTTCCGGATGCTTCCGCCCGACCATCCTGACCGCAAGGCCGTCGGCGGCTCCGGCGGCGGCTGGTGGTGGCATACTCCCCACGACACGCTGGACAAGGCCGATGCCGGGATCCTGGCTGACGACACGCGCGTCTACGTGACCATGGTTGCCCGGATGTGCCTGCCGCGGCTGCACCCGTACCGGTACGTGCCGGTCGCCGGCGATTTCCTGCGCCACCTCGGCGAGTTGCAGGAGGCTGCCGGCGCGCATCTGGACCTGGCACCTGCGCTGGAGCGCGCGCGGCAGTTTCAAGCGGCCGCCGAGCGGCTCGACGTGGCCGTGCAGCGAGCCGGCGGCGACGGCGGGCGGGTGGCCGAGCTGAACCGGGGCATGCGGGAGCTGTCGCGGCTGCTCAACCCGGTGCTCTTCACCATCCGGGGGCCGTACGAGTTCGACCCGGCGCTGCAGCTCCCGGTCTTGCCGGGGCTGGCGCCTATGCGCCGGCTGGCCGCCCTCGACCCGGCGGGCGACGACTACCGGTTCCTGTGGACGCAGCTCGTGCGCCAGCGCAACCGGATCGAGGATGCCCTGCGCCGGGCGGCCGCGCTGGCAGATGATCTCGCCAGTGCCCTGTAGGGGCGAATAATCATTCGCCCCTACAACTATGACCGGGCGGCCATGATCAGCAGGACGAGGAGGGCCAGCCCCACGCCGTAGGCGCCGAGCACGCTGGCCAGGGTCCAGGCCAGGGCGCCCAGCACATCTCCAGCTCGATCGCAGCGGTCGGCATGCTCGGCACAAGCGGCGAGGAAGGGTGGACCGGCCAGGAAGGCGGCGAAGGCGGTCAGGACGGTGAGCAGGTCGGCCATAGCTCCGGTCCGGCGGCGAGTGGCGGTAGACGGTCACAGGCAGGAGAACGGGCAGCGCTAGGACCTAACCCTCGCTTCGCCCGGCTCGGCAACGCTCAGGTTGCCCGGCCAGGCTAGCCCACAGCAGCGAAGGCGCTCTCCTCCGTTCACGATCCCGGTTGCTCGACGCCGCTGGCGTCATTCTCCCCCCGGCGGCCTCGTGCTGGTGCGCTGGCCCCGGGAGAAGAAGATGACCAGCAGCAGCACCACCGCGATCAGCCCGGCGAGGCCAGCGACCGCCAGCGCGCCGTAGATATAGCCGGCGAAGGTCATCAGGACCAGTAGCGCGACCAGCGGCAACAAGAACCAGATAGCGACCTGCAAGCGCGACATGGCGCACGCTCCTCTTCGTCACGGATCGCTCCGCTGTAGCGCTGAGTACTAGGGCCATGATAGCACAGCGCAGCCTCGAGCGCTGCAGCCGCGGGCTGCAGGTCAACGCTCCTCCTGCCAAGGACGATAGCCACGCGTGGGCCGGAGATGCTGGCCGGTGGCCGGCTCGACGTGGACGGTCACGTCGGAGGGCTGGCCCAGTTCCTCTTCGACCCGAGCGGCTACAGCGCTGGCGATCTCGTGCGCCTGCTCGACGCGCAGGTTGGGGTCGACCTGGATGTGGAGGTCGACCCAGACGAGCCCTTCGCCGCCGCGGGTGCGAATGTTATGGACCCCGCGCACTCCTGGAACCGTCCGAGCGGCGCGCTCGATCACCTCGACCGGAGCGGCGGCGACGTCGGAGAGCGTCAGCGCCGCGTCGCGCATGATCGTCCAGGCACCCCAGGCGATCACCCCGGCGACGGCGATGGCCAGCACGAGATCGGCGGTCGGGAAGCCGAGCTGCACCGCAGCCAACCCGCCGATGACCGAGAGCGACACCAGCGCGTCGGCCGCTGTGTGCTTGGCGTCCGCAACCAGGATCGAGCTCTGTAGCTCCCGCCCCCGGCGGCGCTCCCAGAGCGTCACGCCGACGTTGACCAGCAGCGTCGCGCCCATGATGGCGAAGCTGAGGGTGGTCACTTCGGGGGCTGCCCCTGCCCGCCAGCGGTTCCAGGCTTCCTGCACGATCTGGACGACCGCGAGTACCATTGCCATCGCGATCGCCAGCGCGGTGATGGTCTCGAAGCGCCGGTGCCCATAGGGGTGATTCGGATCCGGCGGGCGGGCGGCGATGGCCAGTCCGATTAGCCCGACCACGTTCGCAGCGCCGTCCATGAGCGAATTGAGGCCGTCGGCGGTCATGCTCAGGCTGCCGCTGAGCAGGCCGTAGCTCAGCTTGGCGATCGCCACGAGCAGGTTGAGCAGGAAGACAACAAGCAGTGTCTGCCGGATCTTCGCGGTCCGGCGGGGTGTCGAGAGGTCTCGGATCGGCAGCGACTCGCCAGCGTTGACCGGTTTCATCATCGGCCCTCAGAAGATCAGGCGATCAGTCCATGACGGTAACTCTACCGGTGGCAGGACTGGTTAGTCAGGGGCCAATTTCGAAGTTCGGCTGGGTGAATTTCTCCTGGTGACCCGGCACTCGCGTCTCCGCGAAGGCCGGCCGGAAAGGGGTCTCCTATGGTGATCAGAGCTGTCCGCACCCGGGCCGGCGCGACCATGGCTAGGCTCCAGCAGTGGTACCCGGTTCGACTCGGGCAGGAGGTCATCCAGGGCTTCTCCCGGCACGAGGGAGGGGCCTATGCAGCGGCGTTGGCCTACTACGCGCTGCTCTCCTTCTTCCCTTTCTTGATCCTGCTGGTGAGCCTGGTAAGCCTGGTCGTCGGTGACCCGGCGACGCGAGAGCGCATGGTTGGCTTCGTCATCTCCCAGATCCCCCAGGCCGCCAACTTCGGCAACGAGATCGAGCGCTCGATCGCTGAGCTCTCCGGTGTGCGCGGCGGCCTGCTCGGGGTGGTCGGCCTCCTCGGCTCGCTGCTGGGAGCCAGCCAGGTCGTCGGCGCCCTGCGCAGCGCGCTGAACGACGCCTTCGAGGTCACGCGCCCCCGGCCCTATATCCGGGGCCGGTTGATCGACCTGCTGGCGGTCTTGGGGCTCGTGGCGCTGGCGGTGCTCTGGACAGCGCTCGGCCTGCTGCTGAGCCTGCTTGCGGTCATCCCGCGACGGCTGGGCGTCGAGCTGGCGTGGCTGCCGGCTAGTTGGGTGCTGTGGCTGGTGTCGGTCCTCTTGACCTGGGTCCTGACCCTGCTGGCCTACGCTGTCCTCCCAGCCTCGCGGCCGGGCTGGCGCGATCTGGCGATCGGCGCCTTCGCGGCCGCGCTTGGCATCGAGCTGGTTCGAGGTGGGTTCGGCTTCTACGTCGCTCGCTTCGGCCGCTACGACGTGGTCTACGGCACACTGGGCGGGGTGGTCGCGTTCCTGGTCTTCGTCTACTTCGTCGCCGTGGTGGCCTTACTGGGTGCCCAGCTCGCGGCAACGCTCTACCGCGAGCGTGCTGGCCCGGCGAGCGGCGTGAGCCGGCAAGCTGCGAGATCGTCCGGAGGCTGACACTGGCGGCGTTCAGTCGTTGGGAACTCAGACCAATGACCTATTGCCAAACCTGCCTCGGGGCTCTACGATAGTGCTGCTCGCCAGTACAGCAAGGATGGCCGATCGAGGTCGGCTCTCGGCTGCATGGGGAGCGATGCGGGCATGCTCCGAGTGGCCGGGCAGCCGGCTTAGAAATGGCTTGGCGCGATGTTCCGAATAGGCTTTCTTCCCTTCTGGGCGTGGTTTCGCGCCTGCTTTCGGACGATGCTGGCACCGCGCGCTCCGGCTTCGATAGCGGGGAAGCGGTCGTGGCTAGGCCGGGCGAGTACGCGTCACCTCCGCCTGTTGTGCCGACTCTCGCTGACGATGGCGCTGGCGCTGGTGCTGGCAGGCTGCGGCGTGCTTCCGGGTGGCGGTGAATCCCCCACGCCGACACCCGCACCGCCGGCGTCGACTCCGACGGTCGAGATAGCGCCGAGCCCGACAGCCGCCCAGCCGCTCGCCTGGGAAGAGGTCGTGGAGAAGCTTCGTCCCTCCACGGTCATGATCATCGCCGACTTCCCGGAGACGGCGATCTCTTACGAGAACGTCGGCTTCGGCACCGGCATCGTCTACACCGACGACGGCTACATCGTCACCAATGCTCACGTCGTCGAGGGAGCGGCCGCGATCACCGTGGTCCCTGCGGGGAGCAACCGCGAGCGCCCGGCGCGCTTCGTGGGCGTCAGCACCTGCGACGATCTTGCCGTGATCAAGGTCGACGACATGGAGGGCCTGGCGCCGGCCACCTTCGGCAACAGCGACGAACTCAGGGTCGGTGAGGAAGTGATGGCGCTCGGTTACCCGTTCGGGGCGGAGATCGGCACCGACCTCAGCGTGACGCGCGGCATCGTCTCCAAGCTGGACTTCCAGCTCCCACCGTACGAGAGCCTGATCCAGACTGACACGCCGATCAACCCCGGAAACTCCGGCGGGCCACTGGTCAATCGTAAAGGGGAGGTCGTCGGTATCAATACGCTGGGCGCTGATCCGAGCATGGCACAGGACCTCAACTTCGCCATCAGCATCGACAAGACCAAGCCGATCATCGCCGAGCTGGAGCAGGGACGGAACCGGCTCTGGCTAGGGATGAACCTGGTGCCGAACCTCTACGAGGACTACTTCGGAACCTCGGACGGCCTGGTGGTGGCGGCCGTCGCCAGCCGGAGCCCGGCCTCCAGCGCTGGCGTGCAGCCAGCCTACCTGCTGACCAAGCTCGAGGGGCTGTCGGTCAATTCTCTGGCGAATGTCTGCAAAGTCCTGCGCTCGCACAAGGACGGCGACGGGCTGAAGGTCCAGTTCATGAACGTGACCGAGACCGAGATCCAGATCCTGGAGGGAGAGGTCATCATCGGCGAGCCGACCGCCAGCGTGCCGGTCAAAGTGGTGGCACGCCAGTCGTTCGCGGCCGATGTGCCGACGGTGCCGGCCAGCGGTGGCAGCACCACCACAGGGAGCTGGGACTTCTCGACGGACGACGGCGATTGGTATACCGGCGACTTCGAAGACTCCGTCGTCGAGATCCGCGGCGGCGCCTATCACATTACGTTCAAGGAGGGCGGCTGGTACCGGGTGGCCGGCCCGCAGTCCATCGCTTCAGGTGGCGATCAAGCGATTATGGCCGACGTGCGGGTCCTCGAGGGGGTGGCCGGCGTTGTGTTGCGCTTCACCAACAACGAGGGCAACCTGAGCTTCTACCTCTGCTACATTACCAGCGAGGCGACATACGGCTGCGGCGTCTTTGTCGACAGCCAGTACATCTCCCTCGTCGAGCCGACGCCCTCCAACCTGTTCTATCCTGGCGACTTCAACACGCTGGTCATGTCAGCGATCGGCAGCCGGATCACGTTCGTGATCAACGGCACGGAGGTAGCGGCTTTCGACGACAGCAGCGTCTCGCGTGGCATCCCTGGGGTCTATGCCGAGGGGTTCTCAGACGTGCCCGGCCAGGCCTCCTTCGACAACGTGGGTATGGAGGTCGCGCCGTAGCGGGGCGAGGTCAGAGCACGCGGCGCTGGGCGAGCTCGGCGAACTCGTAGTCGCGCCAGACGGGGATGCCGCAGTAGCGCTCCCCCTCCGGGCAGGCGGGGCGCATGCCGGCCTCGCTGCGCAGGACGCAGGGCGGCCTGGCGACGTAGCGGCCGATCTCCGGCAGCACGCGCGCGACCTGCTCCGTCTCCTGCCGCGCGGTCTCGAAGATCTCCCGCTGGGCGTTGTAGCAGAGCCGCTTCACCCACTTCCAGAAGTAGGCGAGCAGTGTCCCTGACTCGTAGAAGCGGACGCGGTGGCTGTTGGGCAGCAGGTAGAGCACCTGCTCGGCCGGCACGCCCGCGTCCAGCAGCCGGTTCTTGGCGTCCCAGAGCGCCTGGATGGTCGCCAGGTACTCGTCGAGCGCCGCCGGCACGCGGGCGATGTCGGCCGGGATGATCACGTCCGGCTCCTGCCGGAGATGGGCGGTCAAGACCGGCCCGGAGGAGATCGTGCCGCGATGGCGCTGGTTCTGGGCGTCCTCGGCGCCGCTGATCCGCTTCTGGAAGGTGAAGGGGACGTGCGCCATCGTCTGCATCAGCTTGGAGTGCATGGCCAGGAAGAGGGGATGGCCCAGGTAGCGGTTGCGGGCCGGGTCGAGCACCTCGGCGATCGCCTCGCGGTCGGGCAGCTCCTCGCGGGTGCGACCGAGCACGGCCCGCACGGCATCGGCCAGCAGCCGCTCCGAGTCGGGGTTGTAGCTGACCAGCTTCGAGTCGTAGCCCTCGAGCGCCTGGTCGAACTCGCGGAAGAAGGCCTCGCTGGCCGGCCGCTGCAGGGCCTCCCGGAACTGGGCCAGCACCTGGTACTCGAGCGTGTCCTCGGCGGCCAGCACCTGGAGGTCGAGCGGGTGCCCGGGCGCGCCGAGGAAGTACGGGTCGACCTTCAACACCTCCTCGACCATCCGGTTGACCAGGTAGCGGACCTCGGCCGGCGCGTCGAGCTGGTTGGCCAGGACGTAGTAGCGCAGCAGCGTCAGCCCGTTGATGGTGTGGTAGAGGTGTGCTGGTGTCGCCAGCGGGAGGACGTAGCGGGCCACCTCCTGGGCTCGCCGCTGCACGGCCGTGCGCAGCTTCTGGGCGGCCTCGGGGCTGCGCGCCCGGGCTCGTGCCGGGAAGACCTGCCCGTAGCGGGCAGTGATGTCCGGGATCAGCAGCTCGGTCAGGCGGCGGTAGCCTGCCAGGGCCCGCTCGATGGCATTCCGGTAGACCTCGAGCAGCGGCTCAGGCAGGTCGGGCGTGACCATCGTCTTGCCGGAGACCTCGCGGTAGCGCTGCGAGACCTGCTCGGAGTTGTAGAAGGGGTGGTGGTGGAAGAACGACCAGATCGCCAGGCGAGAGACGCCGTCGAGCACGAAGACGAAGTTGGCATGCTGGAAGGTGGTGTGGTGCCCGGCCTCGAAGAGGTCGGCGTAGAGGCGGTGGGCGCGGCGACGGCGCGCTGGCCGGGTCTCATCCCCCGGCTCGTCCCGCGACTCGTCGAGCAGGTCGAGCACGTTCTCGACCTTGGCCGGCCGCGGGCCGTAGCAGGACCAGGCGGCCGCGATGGTGAGCGCGAACGGGTGAGAAGCTGACTCCGAGGTGAGGAGCCGGACTTTGGGCGGCTCGGAACGGAACGGGTACGCGGTCTCCATAACGATCCTCCGCGCTCGTGACGCCGGTAGCCTGCTACCCGCGGTAGCCGCGCTGCGCACGCTCAAGTATGGCAGAGGTGTACGTACAGGCACAAGGGCCGGGAGT
>BEIC01000082.1 GCA_002898875.1 bacterium HR26 | reverse complement strand
CCCCGCTGGAACGCTGAGGCGGCGGGTAACGGCTTCGAGCCGCTTCGGGCACTGCCGGCCACGCCCGGCCTGAGCCTGGAGGAGATGATCGAGGCCATCGAGTCCGGGCAGATTCGGGCCATGTACGTAGCCGGATCCAGCCACGAGTTCGCGTCGCCGGTCGAGCCGCGGTTGCTCGCGGCGCTGGAGAAGCTCGAGTTTCTGGTCGTGGAGGACTGCTTCCCCAGCGCCCTCACCGAGCGCGCACACGTGGTGCTGCCGGCTGCGATGTTCATGGAGAAGGACGGCACGTTCACCAACGCAGACCGCACGGTGCAGCGAGTACGACTGGCGATCGATCCCCCGGGCGATGCCCGGCCGAGCTGGTGGTTCATCCAGGAGATCGCACGCCGGCTGGGCTACCAGTTGGCCCTCACCCACCCGTCGCTGGTGCTCCAGGAGGTCACCCACCTGACACCGATCTACCGGGGCATCATCTTCCCGCGGCTGGAGCGCGGCCCGCTGACCTGGCCGGTACACGGGCTGGCCGGGCCGGCCGAGGGAGCCGTGCGGCTGGGCGCGAGCGTGCCCGGCGGCGGCTGGGCCATCTGGATGGAGCAGGCGTTCGGCGGCGTCGAGGGGGCGCTGCAGATCGGCGACGGGCTCTCCCGCGAGCGCGTGCGCTTCGTGATGACGAACCAGGATACCCGCACGGACGAGGAGCGCTGAGATGCTCGACGACATCAAGGGCTTCCTGGTCACTCTCCGCCACCTCTTCAAGCCGAAAGTGACCATCCAGTACCCTGAGCAGAAGCGCCAGATGGCGCCCCGTTTCCGCGGCCTGCCCGCGCTGCGCTCGGATCCTGAGACCGGCGAGGCCCTGTGCGTCGCCTGCGGCCTCTGCGCCCGCATCTGCCCCACGAGCTGTCTCGAGATGCACGTCGTGCCTTCGGAGGAGGGCGACCGCGAGCTGGGCGAATTCATCCTGCGGGCTGGTCGCTGCATGTTCTGCGGCCTCTGTGCCCAGGTCTGCCCGGTCGACGCCATCACTATGAGCGGCGAGTACGAGCAGTCGGTGATGGACCGCGAAGGGCTGATCTACGTCAAGACCGAGCTGGCGGCCATCGGCTCCCAGCGGCCGACCTGGTGGGATGCCGCCTGACCGGCGCGCGGGCGCGTCAGGAACAGGTGGAGCCGTGCCAGGCGGCTGCGCCTCGGTTGAGAGGGCCAAGCAGCTTCTGGCCGGAACGCGAGGGGTTCCGGGCCGCTCAGCCTGCCAGCGGCCCGCAGGGGATCGGGTGGAAAGGCCGGGTCTGAGCGGAACGCGGAGGGGGTGCAGCGATGCGCGTAGCAGATGTGCGGATCGAACGGGATTCGCTGGGTGAGGTGCCGGTGCCGGCTGACGCGCTCTACGGCGCCCAGACGGCTCGTGCTGTCTCCAACTTCCCGATCAGCGGCCTCCGGCCTCACCCTGACCTGATCGTCGCTACGGCCCAGGTCAAGCTGGCCGCGGCGCGGGTCAACCACCGGAACGGCCGCTTGACCGATGAGCAGGCCCGGGCGATCGAGCAGGCGGCCCAGGAGATCATCGACGGGCAGTGGCACGAGCACTTCGTGGTCGACCCCTACCAGGCCGGCGCCGGCACCTCGCACAACATGAACGCCAACGAGGTGATCGCCAACCGGGCCAACGAGATTCTGGGCGGCCGGCGCGGCGAGTACCGGCCGGTCCACCCGAACGACCATGTCAACCTCGGCCAGTCGAGCAACGACGTGATCCCGACCGCCGGCCGGCTGGCCTTGCTGCGGGCCACCCCGCGCCTGGTCGAGGCGCTCCGCCTGCTCGGCGAGGCACTCTGCCGTAAAGCGCAGGAGTTCGGTAACCTGACCAAGACCGGCCGCACCCACCTCCAGGACGCCGTGCCGATCCGGCTGGGCGACGAGTTCTCAGGCTATGCCTCGGCCATGCGCCGGGCCGCCGAGCGCGTCGCTGAGGCCCGCCAGGCGCTGACCGAGTTGAACCTGGGGGCAACCGCGCTCGGCACAGGGATCAACGCCTTCCCGGGCTACCGGGCGCAGGTGGCCGCCGAGCTCTCCGCGATTACCGGCTTCGAGCTACGCCCGGCGCACAACACCTTCGAGATCACCCAGAGCCACGCCGACTTCGCTCACCTCTCCGGCGCGATCCGCAACGCCGCCCTGGAGGTGATCCGCATCGCCAACGACATCCGGCTGCTCGGCTCGGGGCCACGCGCCGGGCTGGGCGAGATCATCCTCCCGCCAGTGCAGCCCGGCTCCTCGATCATGCCGGGCAAGGTCAACCCCTCGATCGCCGAGATGGTCAACATGGTCGCCTTCCAGGTCGTCGGCTACGACCACGCGGTCGCGCTGGGGGTTCAGGCAGGACAGCTCGACCTCAACGTGATGACCCCGCTGGTCGTCTACAACCTGCTCTGGGCCAACGACATCCTGGCCAACGCGCTCAGCGTCTTCCGCACGCGCTGCGTCGAGGGCATCCAGGCGAACGAGCGGCGCCTGAGCGAGCTGGCTCACGGGAGCATCGCGCTGGCGACCATCCTGACACCCCAGATCGGTTACCTCCGGGCCGCCGAGATCGCCAAGAAGGCGTGGGAGACGGGCAAGACCGTGCGCGAGGTCGTCGTCGAGGAGGGGATCCTCAGCGAGGCCGAGGCCACCGAGATCCTCGACCCAGTTCGGATGGCGCTGCCGCAGGATCCCGACGCCAACCGCTGCTGAGGGTGATCGGTTATCATCGAGAACGGTGAGACATCCCACCACCTGACGAACGGAGGGCCAGCGATGGCACGCGAGTACCCCTTCTACTGCGCCGGTGAGTGGCGGACCTCGTCCGACCGCCTGGAGATTCGCAACCCCTACAACGACGAGCTGATCGGCGTGACCTACAACGCGACCGACCAGGATCTGGAGGACGCGATCGTCGCCGCGCAGCGCGCCTTCGAGGTCACGCGCAAGCTGCAGGCATACGAGCGCGCCGAGATCCTCCAACGCCTGGCCGATGGGCTGCGCAAGCGTCAGGAAGAGATCGCCCGGCTGATCGCGATGGAGGCGGGCAAGCCGATCCGCGACGCTCGGGTCGAGGCCGCGCGCGGCGTCTTCACGCTCCAGACGGCGGTCGAGGAGGCGAAGCGGATCGGCGGCGAGACGATCCCGCTCGATCTGATGCCATACTCGCAGGGCCGCTTCGGGATCACTCGCCGCTTCCCGATCGGCCCGATCGCCGGCATCTCGCCCTTTAACTTCCCGCTCAACCTCGCGCTGCACAAGATCGCCCCGGCGATCGCCTCGGGGAACACCATCGTCCTCAAGCCACCCAGCCGCGACCCGCTGACCATGCTCACCTTCGCCGAGATCGTGGAGGAGGCGGGCGTGCCCAAGGGCGCGGTCAGCATCATGCCGATGGACCGCAAGGTCGGCGACCGGCTGGTGACCGACGACCGCTTCAAGCTGCTCTCGTTCACCGGCTCGCCGGACGTCGGTTGGGACTTGAAGGCGCGCGCTGGCAAGAAGAAGGTCGTGCTGGAGCTAGGCGGGAACGCCGGTGTGATCGTCGACCGGACGGCGAACCTCGACGTCGCGGTGCCGCGCATCCGGGTCGGCGCCTTCGCCTATGCCGGGCAGGTCTGCATCTCGGTCCAGCGCGTCTACGTGCACCGCTCGCGCTGGGACGAGTTCGTCGAGCGCTTCCTGGCCGAGGTCCGGCAGATGAAGATGGGCGACCCGCTGGACGAGTCGACCGACCTCGGCCCGATGATCGACGACAAGGCGGCCCGGCGCACCCAAGACTGGGTGGAGTCGGCGGTGGCGGAGGGCGCGAAGGTGCTGATCGGTGGAAAGGCCGAGGGCCGCTTCTTCCAGCCGACGGTGCTGGTGGACGTGCCGAAGACCAGCTTCGTGTGCAGCCGCGAGGCGTTCGCGCCGCTGGTGAACCTGTGGCCCTTCGACGACTTCGAGGAGGCGCTGGCCGAGGTCAACGACTCGGTCTATGGCCTGCAGGCGGGCGTCTTCACCTCGAGCCTGGAGCACGCGCTCCGGGCCTTCGAGGTGCTGGAGGTCGGCGGCGTGATCATCAATGATGTGCCGACCTTCAGGATCGACCACATGCCCTACGGCGGGGTGAAGGACTCCGGCCTGAGCCGCGAGGGACTGCGCTACGCCATCGAGGACATGACCGAGCCGCGGCTACTGGTCTTCAACCGGGTGCCTGATACCTTCGCGTAGTCTCGGCGACGCACCGCCCGGCCATACGGTGGTCTCTTCCTGGGGCAGACAACCCCGGGCGGGAGGGTATACCCATCCCCTGCCCCGCGGCGAACGAGCGCGTGGCGGAGAGGAGGTGCAGGTGACCGCTGAGGAAGAACTGCGGAACAGCGACGCCTACTACCATGTCGTGCTCGAACGGATCCCGCCTCGGGCCGAGCCCGCGTTCGAGTCGCCAGAGATGCAGGAACGGGTCTGGGGCCGGGTCTGGGGTGTCCACAACGACGTCGGCCGGCTCCGGGTCTGTGTCGTCCACCGGCCAGGCGACGAGATCCGGGTCATCGACCCAGCCAAGTACGACCCGACCATCGCCGCCTTGATCGACGACGAGGAGCAATGGTACTGGCGCGACCGACGAGGGCCACACCTGGCCCGGATGCAGCAGCAGCACGACGCGCTCGTCGCCGCATTGCGAGCCGAAGACGTCGACGTCCTCTACGTAGACGGCCCGCCTGGAGACCCGAAGGCCGTCTTCACTCGCGACCAGGCGATCGCCTTGAAAGGCGGCGCCGTCATCTGCCGGATGGGGCCGGTCGGCGCGCGGCCTGGGTACGGCCGGCGGGGCGAGGAAGCGTACGTGACGAGGCTGATCGCCAGCTTGGGTATGCCGATCCTGCGCACCATCCACGGCACCGGTCTGCTGGAAGGCGGCTCGTTCTGCTTCCTCAACGAGACGACGGCCGCGGTCGGCATGTCGTACCGGCAGAACGAGGCCGGCGCCCGCCAGCTCGAGCAGGTGCTCGCCGAGCAGGGAGTACGGCTCCTGCGCGTCCCGCTCACCGGCTACTCCCTCCACCTCGACGGCTGCATGGTGATGGTCGACTACGACAAGGCGATCGTCAACGTCACCCGCCTGCCCTACTGGTTCCTCGATACCCTCCGCGAGCTGGGCATCCAGCCGATCCACGTCTGGCCGACCGAGCAGAAGGCCGTCAACTGCCTCGCCGTGCGGCCCGGCCGCATCCTGATGGCTGCGGGTTGCCCGCGCACCGCCGAGCGCCTGAACCAGGCGGGCGTCGAGGTCATCGAGATCTCGTACGACGAGATCCACAAGAACGGCGGCGGGATCCACTGTTCGACGCTGCCGCTCGTGCGCGACCCATAGTCGGTGCAGCGCGACAGTGTCCAGCGCCCCTCTTCCTGGCGACCTCGTCTCCGGTCAGGCCGGAAACCGCGCCGTCGATTCGCAAGCACTCCCCCGCCGCTCGAGATCGAGCAGCGCTCGCTTGCGCTCGATCCCCCAGCGGTAGCCGCCGAGCCCGCCGTCCTCGCGCACCACCCGGTGGCAGGGGACGACCAGCGCGACCGGGTTAGCCGCGCAGGCACGGGCCACCGCCCGCGCCGCCGTCGGCTGGCCGATGGCCTCAGCGATCTCGCGGTAGGAACGGGTGGACCCGCGGGGGATTGCCCGCAGCGCCTCCCAGACCCGGCGCTGGAAGGCCGTGGCCCGGACATCGAGCGGCAGATCGAGGTGGGGCTGATTGCCTTCCAGGTAATCGAGCAACTCCCGCACCCACCGGCCCAGCGTGGCCTCGTCGCGCTCGAGCCGTGCGGCCGGAAACTCTCGCCGCAGTCCGTCCTCCAGCTCCGACTCGGTGTCACCCAGCCTGACCGCACAGATCCCCCGCTCGGTCGCCGCCACCAGCAGGTAGCCGAGCGGGCAGGGCACCAAAGTGTAGAGGATCGTCGCACCCCTGCCGCCTCGCCGGTACGTCCCAGGCGTCATGCCGAGGGTCATATCTACCCCCTCGTAGAGGCTGCTGCTCGCGCCGTAGCCGGCGTCGTAGAGCGCGCCGCTCACCGAGCCGCCGTTGCGGAGTTCGTGCCGGAACCGCTCCTGCCGGCGAGCATCGGCATACTGGCGCGGCGTCACGCCGGTGATCCGCTTGAACGTCCGGTGCAGGTGAAAGGGGCTGACCGCGAACTGCTGCGCCAGCTCCTTCAAGCTGGGCAACTCCCCTTCCCATTCTTCCAGCGCCCGGCAGACGCGCTCCACCAGCTCCCGGTTCGGCTCCGGCGGCCTGGCCCGGTGCGGGTGGCAGCGGCGGCAGGGCCGAAAGCCGGCGTGCTCCGCCTCCTCGGGGCAAGTGAAGAACACGACGTGCTCGCGCCGGGGACGCCGCGCCGGGCAGGAGGGACGGCAGTAGACACCGGTGGTGCGCACAGCGAAGACGAACTGCCCGTCGAACCGGCGATCCCGCTCCAGCACCGCGCGCCACAGGCATGCCTGATCAATCATGTCCCGGACTTCCGCCACACTGCACGTCTTTTCGGTCCAGCCACCGGCTTTCCGGAAAGCGGGATCGCTCACGTCAGATGCGCTCAGCGATCTCGTCATCGTGTCACCTCGCTCGGGCCTCGTGCTGTCCACACCCCGAAGCCTAGCGCGATGACCTGGCGGGCGCTATCGGAAGGTTGCGCGTCAAACTGCGCGCCTCGACGGCGAGGCTATCCTGCCACCAGGCTGCGCAGGATCCGCAGGTTCTCCACGTCTTCGTGCAGATCCGGGCTCTTCTCGGTCTCGAGCAGGCCGGGGTGCTCGCGGAAGCGGGGGTCGTTTACCAGGTGGCGGAAGCCATCGAGACCGATCATCCCCTTGCCGATGTGCTCGTGCCGGTCGACGCGCGAGCCGAGGTCGCGCTTGGAGTCGTTGAGGTGGAAGACGAGCAGCCGGTCGAGCCCGAGAACGCGATCGAACTCCTCCATCGTGGCGGCGTAGCCCTCGGGCGTCCGCAGCTCGTAGCCAGCGGCGAAGACGTGACAGGTGTCGAAGCAGTAGGCCACCCGTTCCGGCTCACGGACGCGCTCGGTGATGGCCGCGAGCTGCTCGAAGCGGTAGCCCAGGCTGGTGCCCTGCCCAGCCGTAACCTCGAGCAGCGTCTTCACCTGATAGCCCGGCAGGTCGTCGTGCAGCCGGTTGAGCGCCTCGGCGACGCGGCGGATGCCTACCTCTTCACCCGCCTCCCCATAGGAACCCGGGTGGGTCACGAGGTACGGGATGCCGAGCAGCTCGCACCGCTCCAGCTCCTCGCGAAAGGCGGCGATCGACTTCTCCCACAGGGCGTCGTCCGGGCTGGCGAGGTTGATCAGGTAGGAGTCGTGCGCCACGACTGATCGGATCCCCGCTTCCCGCAACTTGGCCCGAAAGCGCTCCACTTCGTCAGGCGCGATCGGCCGGGCCTTCCACTGGTTGCTGCTCTTGGTGAAGATCTGGAACGCATCGCAGCCGACCTGCACGGCCCGGTCGACCGCCTTGTCGAACCCGCCGGCAATCGACATGTGCGCGCCGAAGAGCACGTTTCGACTCCTTCAGCAGATCGGAACCCTCTTCCACCCGTGTCTGTGCGTGCTTTGCCCCGCAGGGCCCTCGCCGGGCACCCAGCCGCGCCAGTCAATAGCCGACGCCGTCCCAATGCTAGCTGCTCTCACCGGCGAGGGCCGCAGCCAGCCGCTTCCGGTCCGAGCCGATCACGACCTGGCCGTCGATGATGACGATCGGGCGGCGCAGGAGCGTCGGCTCCTGGACCATCAGGTCGATCAGCTCGTCGTCGCTGAGCTCGCGCTCGGCGAGACCGAGCGTCTGGTAGGCCCGGCTGCGCGTCGAGAGCAGATCACGGGGCGAGAGGCCCGTGCGCCGGAGCACCTCGACCAGCTCCTCTCGGGTGAAGCGCTGGCTGAAATAGTCTCGACGTCGGTAGACGATGCCCTGTTCTCTGAGGAACTCCTCAGTCCGCCGGCACCCGGTTCAGGTGGGGTGCACGAAGATCTCGACTGCCGCAGAACCACCACTCTCCCTCTGGGCCATCCCCGCCCCCTTCGCTCCCGCCCGCCTCGCTTTCCGGCTCTACCACTGCCTCAGGTACCCATCGCATCGGAGTGTAGCCCCTGCCAGGCTTGCCGTCATCCCCGAGGACATGGCGCTTCCGCCTTCGCCCCCTGCCCCGCGAGCACTGCGCCGCTGGCAGTCTCGCAACTTGACAATATTGACACTCCTGTGCTTAGCTTCCTGGCGATTCGACCTTTGAGCGAATCGATTGATTGAGCAGTGGGCCGAAATGGCGGTCCCGCTGGGAGTAAAAGAGGAGAGCGTCAATGGCACAGACACCGCACGAGCGCCACGAGAGCGTGCGTGAGTACCGCGAGGGACCTGCTGCGTATCCGGGCGGGGAGGAGCGCGAGCACTACGAGCACGTGGTCCAGGATGTGGCGGCGGAGCACAACATGATCCTGGAACGCATCGCGCAGCTCATCTGGACGCTCACCGGTATCCTGCTGGGGTTGATCACGCTGCGGATTTTGCTCAAGCTAATCGCGGCGAACCCGGGCAACGACTTCGTGCGCATCGTCTACGACATCACCGACTTCTTCGTTGCGCCGTTCGTTGGCATCACGGCCAACCCCACAAGTGGATCCATCGAGCTTGACGTAGCCGCGATCATTGCCATGATCGTCTACGCGCTGGCGGCCTGGGCGATCGTCCGCCCGCTCTGGGTGCTCTTCGCTCGGTCCTCTGCTCGTAACGTCTCGCGCGTGGATCGGACGGTGACGCGCGAGGACGAGGTTTAGCGGTCGAAGCCCGCAGAAGTTCTTCTCTTGCTCTGCCCGCCCGTATCCGGCAAGATCACGAGCGGCCTCCTTATACCGGCCTCCAGGTCGGGATGGGTGGGTGGAGCACCGCTGATGCGCGTCTTGATCACCGGGGGAACAGGGCAATTGGGGCGAGCCCTCGCCCGCCTGGCGCCGGCGGGCATTCAGGTCGTCGCGCTTGGGTCAGGCGAGTGCGACGTCAGGGACCCGGCGGCAGTACGCGTGGCGGTCGAGACACACCGGCCCGATCTGATCGTCCACTGCGCGGCCATGACCGACGTCGACGGCTGCGAGCGGGACCCGCGGCGCGCCTGGCAGGTCAACGCGCTCGGTACCCAGCACGTCGCCGCTGCGGCGGGAGAGGGCGGGGCCCGGCTGGTCTACATCTCGACCAACTACGTCTTCGACGGTGAAGCTGAGGAGCCGTACCACGAGTTTGCCCGGCCGAATCCGATCAGCATCTACGGCGAGACCAAGCTGGCCGGCGAGGAGATCGTGCGGGCGCTGTGCCCCCGGCACTACATCGTCCGCACGGCGATGCTCTACGACGAGGCCGGCCGCAACTTCGTCAACACCATGCTCCGGCTGGCACGCGAGCGCCCGGCGCTCCAGGTGGTCGCCGACCAGTTCGGAAACCCGACCTACGCGGCCGACCTCGCTGAGGCGATCTGGCGCCTCGTCCAGCATCCGGCCTACGGCACCTATCACCTGGTCAACGCCGGGCACGCCTCCTGGTTCGACTGGGCCTGCGAGACACTCAGGCTGACCGGGCTGTCGACGCCGGTCGAGCCGATCCCAGCCAGCGCCTATACCCGCCTGGCTCGCCCGCCCCGCAACGGCATCCTGACCAGCCTAGCGGCGCCTGCGCTCGGCATCACCCTGCCGTCGTGGCAGGATGCCCTGCGCCGTAACCTCGAGCGGCGAGCGAAGTTGCTGGAGACATCCGGCTCAGTTTGAGCGCTCGTATCAGCCGTGTTTCGATCACCGGACTGGAGGCGATCGCAGCGGTTCGCCGCTCTCGAGAACGGATCGCGCGCCCCATTCGTCATCTGCCGCTGCGGCACGCTGGCTCCCGCGGTAAGCGTGCAGGATGAGCATCGATTGACCACCACTTGGCCAGGGAATGACCTTCCTGTCGCCAGTGGAAGCCATCATACTGAGGCGACGTCACCCTCAACGGGCTGAACTCCACGACAAGGGAGGCATCGATGTTCGCACGCGTCACCACCTACCAGGGCAGGCCTGGGCAGGCTGAGCAGCCTGTCCAGCGATTCGAGGAGGCCCGCGATCGCCTCGAAGAGATCGGCGGCTTCGAGGGCGCGTATTTTCTCTATGACCAGAAGACCGGGAAGGCGATGACGATCACGTTCTGGGAGTCGGAGGAGGCAATGCGGGCCAGCGCGGCAGCCATCGCGCCACTCCGCGACACCGTCGTCCAGGCGCTGGGCGCGACTCAGCCGCCGGTCATCGAGACCTACGAGGT
>BEIC01000081.1 GCA_002898875.1 bacterium HR26 | reverse complement strand
AACGACGAGCCGGGGACGGACACGATCACGGCCTGCTGGGACGTGGACGGCAGCGGCGCCTGCGACCCCGGCGAGCCCTCGGACACGGCCAGCAAGACGTGGTACGGCGCGACATTGACGCTGGATGACCTCGGCGGGACGGTGACCGTCCACACCAGCCCGGCGCAGACCGGCTACTTCGTGCCAGAGCAGGCGCTGACCGGGCCGTCGAACTGGGCGAGCGATCCCGTCACCTGCGACCTGACGCCGAACCAGGCCAACGTGCGCGTGCTCCTGCAGTTCACGAGCACCGGTGGGGCGACCGCCCACTGGGGTAGCTCGGCATCCGCTCAGATCGGCGTCGTCGCTGGGCAGACCAACTCCCAGGGCATCTTCACCGCCAAGCTGACGCTCGACAACGGCGATAACGGGGACACGTTCGTCGTCGGCTGCTACCTGGACAAGGGCACGCTGGGCAGCTTCGACAGCGCCGACCAGCTCCTGGCCAGCCAGACCATCTTCGTCGGCACGCTCGACTTCGCAGTGGCCGACGCCAGCGGCACTGCCGCCGCTGGTGACACAACCGCCGACGGCACGGCCACGGTGACCGCCACGTTCGGCACGAGCAACGTGCAAGGGGTGCGGGTGGCGCTGCGGATCGAGGGAGACGATGACACCGCAAATACGACTGATAACTGGAGCTTCTCTGAGAACAGCAACGTTGATACCGTGACCGGATCCACGACGAACGCCGGCGCCTTCACGCGGTCGCTCTACTGGCGGCAGGACGATGGTGATAGCATGATCGACTCGATCACCGACGCCTTCCAGGGCGGCTGGGATCCCGACGGGAACGGTTCTATCGACGCGGCTGCTCAGGGTTCTGGGGTCGATCCAAGCGGTACGATCAGCTGATCAGCTCGAGAGCCACGAAACGGCCAAGCTGGTCCCGGGAGTCTCCCCGGGGCCAGCCTCTTCTGCCCGGCTCCCGATCGTCCGCCGCCAGGGACGCCCACGGCCGCCGACCGCTTCAGGACCGGGGCCAGCCCTCACCCCGGCTTCGCCACCCCTCTCCCGCACCTGCGGGAGAGGGGCCAGGGGCGGCACGGGGTAGTCATCCCCAGCAGGCGCGTGGGTGTGGTAGGGGCGACCGGCCGGCCGGCCCCTATGGAATTGTAGGAGCGAATGATCATTCGCCCCTACGCATTGCCCCTGCCCCGCCCATGAGGCCATCCACTCCGCGTGGCAGCGGAGCCGGAGATAGAGACGGCTCGGGCCGGTGGCGCCCGCTCCCGCCGGGCGGACGAGGGGTCGCCGGCCTCGCCGTGGCGCCTCCAGGGCGACCGGTAAGGCGCTCTCCTGCTCCCAGGGAGTGCGTGCGGGGGAGGAGCGAACGCTCGGCTACCTGAGACAGGGCACTGCTCACGGCCTCCTCTCACGCCTAGCGGGTAGCGCGCGGGGAACGACGAGCGGCCGGCCCTCCCAGGACGCGCGCTGCGAGCCAGGCCCCGCGCGGCCACGCACGACCAGGCGCGCGCTGCCGCCCTCGCCGGAGAGACCGGCGGCAGGCACCGGAGGCAACGCTTTTATGAAGATCGGTGCAAGAAAACGTGCTGATTCTCATGAATCCATTGACATCTGGCAGGATGGCGCGTATCCTGGTGTAGCCTGGTCACTCCGGCCGGTCGTCCGGCTCTCGGAGCGCCTGGCACCGCGCGCCGGCGCGTGGCAGACTCGTCGCCCTGCGGGGCAGAGGCGGCCGTCCGAAGGCAGACGGGGCCGGCCGGGACGACCCCCCGTGTTGGAATGAAGCGGCGGTGATGAGCGATGCGAGCATCCGACACGATCGTGGTCGAGGACTTGACCAAGCGCTACCGCGGCGGGGTGCAGGCGCTGGCCGGCATCTCCTTCACGGTGCGCGAGGGGGAGATCTATGGGCTGCTGGGGCCGAACGGAGCCGGCAAGAGCACCACGGTGCGCATCCTGGCCACCCTCACGCGGCCCGATAGCGGCCGGGCCGTCGTCGCCGGGCACGATGTGCTCCGCGAGCCGGGCCAGGTGCGCCGGAAGATCGGCTACGTGGCCCAGGCCTCCGGCGTCGACCGCTGGGCCACCGGCCGGGAGAACCTCCTGCTCCAGGGCCACCTGGAACGGATGCCGGGCCGCGAGCTGCGCCGGCGCGTAGACGAGCTGCTGGAGCAGCTCGGGCTGCAGGACGCGGCTGACCGGCTGGTCAACACCTACTCGGGCGGGATGCGCCGGAGGCTCGATATCGCCATGGGCCTCGTCCACCGGCCGGCAGTGCTCTTCCTCGACGAGCCGACCACCGGGCTCGACCCGGAGTCGCGCGCCCTGCTCTGGGCCGACCTCCAGCGGCTGCGCGCCGAGGGCTCGGTCACCATCCTGCTCACCACCCACTACCTGGAGGAGGCCGACCGGCTCTGCGACCGCCTGGCGATCATCGACCACGGGCGAGTGATCGTCGAGGGCACGCCGGCCGGGCTCAAGGCGGAGCTCCGGGGCGACCGGGTGACGCTGGAGGTCGAGGGCAACGCCTCGCAGGCTGTGCGCGCGCTCGACGGCCTGCCCGGCGTGCTGGAAGCGGTCCCGAACGGAACCGAGGTGATCGCCCGGGTCAGCGAGGGCGCGACCGCCATCCCGCTGCTGGTGACGGCGCTCGAGCGGGCCGGGGTGGCGGTCAGCGCGGTGACGCTGAGCCGCCCCTCGCTCGACGACGTCTACCTGCACTACACCGGCCACCGCTATCGCGGCGAGGGCGAGCCCGAGGAGGCGAGTCTCGCCGCTGGGGCCGCGAGGAGGGCATGACCATGGGCTGGTTCGTCAGCGACACCTTCCAGCTTCTGCTCCGGCACGTCAAGACGACGCTGCGCATCCCCATCTGGATCCTGGTCACGCTGGTGCAGCCAGTCATCTGGCTGGCGCTCTACGGCCAGCTCTTCCGGCGCATCGTCGACCTCCCGGGCTTCCAGGTGGCGTCCTACATCGACTTCCTGACACCAGGGGTGGTGATCATGACCGCCTTCTTCGGCTCGGCCTGGTCGGGCATGGGGCTGCTCAGCGACCTGAACGAGGGGGTGATGAGCCGGCTGCTGGCGACACCGGTCTCGCGGGGCGCGATCATCGCGGCGCGGGTGCTGCACGCGGCGCTGACGGTGGTGGTGCAGAGCTCTCTGATCCTGGGGCTCGGCCTCCTGCTGGGGGCTTCGTTCGCCAACGGGCTGGCCGGCAGCCTGGCGGTGGTGCTGGTGGCGGCGCTGCTCGGCTCGGGCTTCTCGGCCGTCTCCAACGGCCTGGCGCTGCTGGCGCGCCGGGAGGAGACGCTGATCTCGGTAATCAACTTCTTCGGGCTGCCGCTCACCTTCCTGTCCTCGGCCTTCATCGCCTCGGTGCTGATGCCGGGCTGGATCCGGGCAATCGCGCGGTTCAACCCGGTCAACTGGGCGGTCGAGGCGGCGCGCGAGGCGGTGCTGGGGAGCGACTGGGCGATGGTACTGAGCCGGGCGAGCCTGCTCGCGCTCTTCGCGGTCGTCTGTGGCGTCTTCGCCACCCGCGCCTTCGTCACCTACCAGCGCTCGCTGTGAGGGCAAGTATCCCTCACCCTCTCCCCTCTCCCCGCCGTGCGGGAGAGGGGAAGGAGCGGCGCATCGCGCTGAGCCGGGGGTGAGGGGAAGCCTGGTGAGACTGGGAGCCGGATGCGGTAGAATGGGACCCGAGGCGCGCGCATGAAGCCCCGCGAGGGAGCATATGCCGCTGGGCCGTTCCGACCTGGACCCGACCATCAACTACTACGAGGTGCTGGACGTCCCCTTCCATGCCACGCGGGAGGAGATCACCCGCTCCTACCGCCGGCTGATCCGCTCCTGCCACCCCGACCGCTTCATGGACGCCGACGAGCGACGCAAGGCCGAGGAGCGGGCCAAGCTGCTCAACGCGGCCTACACGGTGCTGGCGCGGCTCGAGCTGCGACGGGAGTACGACCAGCTCCTGCGCCAGCGGGCGCTGGCCGACCTGCTGTTCCAGCGCTACACCGGCAACGTGCCAGGCTGGTCGGGCAACCCGGCGGTCCGCCCGGCCCGCGCGGCGACGCTGCGCGCCCAGCAGCCGAACGGGCAGGCGTTCCTTCAGATCTTGGTCGTCACGGTCATCTTCGTCGCCGTGCTGGTGCTGGCGCTGGTGACCAGCAGCGCGGCCCTGCAGGCCCTCCTGCTGCTCTTCTCCTGAGCCCGAGCGTCGCGATCGATTCAGCCTCTACCCAACCCGCGGGCACGCCCGCGCCCACCTGAGCCGGTAGCGCGCCGCCCCGGTAGCTCGCGGGCCGGGCCATGCCGCTATGGACGAGTGAAGTCAGGCCGCCGTTGCTGCGCCGTCCAGCCGCGGCAGTGTGGTCACGGGCACATCCGGCCGGCTGTGACCGGCCGGACAATCGGGGTATCATCACCCCGGTGGGGACTCGCCGGGAGGCTGGGCGCGCGGTGGCAGGGTATACCATTCGACTGATCGCCACGCACGACGTGGCCGGCAACCAGGTCTGGATCCAGCGCGCGGTGCTGCGCGACCTGCCGCCGATCGCCCGGCTGCAGCGCCGGTGCTTTCCCGATGGGCAGGCCTACGGCCTGGTCACGCTCCTGGTTCTCTACTGGTGGCCCAGCGTGGAGATCCTGGTCGCTCGCATCGGCGAGCGCCTGGCCGGCTGTGTGGTTGGCGATGTCCACCGGTCACAGGGGCGGGTGCTCAACCTGTGTGTGGCACCAGAGTTCCGGCGGCAGGGGATCGGCGCGGCGTTGCTCGACGCGATCGAGCAGGTGCTGCCCGCCGAGCAGTTCACGCTGATGGTCGAAGACAAGAACGCTGGGGCGCAGGAGCTCTACCGGCGCTTCGGCTACCTGCCGGTCAGCGAGCTGCGCCACTACTACGGTCGCAACCGGCACGGCATCCTGATGCAGAAGCGCCGGAGCGACCGGACGTCCTGGTAACGCTCGATGGATTCCTCGCGCCCGATCGCTCTCCTGGCAACCGCGGGCACGAGTAACCGGCAGCCCGGGCCGGGCACGCTGGCGACTCGCCAGCGCGAGCTCGAGGCCTACCAGGAAGTCATCCGCGGCTGCCGGGCCTGCGTCGAGGCAGGATACCTACCGGCAGCCCGGCCGGTCTTCCACGGCCATGCCGGGCAGCGGGTCATGGTCGTCGGCCAGGCGCCGGCGCAGCCCCGGAGCGAGCACCCACGCCCCTATTCCGGCGCCAGCGGCCAGACGCTGCGCTCCTGGCTGGCGCAGGCCGGCTTCCCGCCGCAGGAGCTGGAGACCTGCTGCTACCTCACGTCGGTGACCAAGTGCTTCCCGGGCCCGAGCCGGAGCGGGAAGGGCGATCGCGCGCCCTCGGCCGCCGAGGTCGCGCTGTGCCGGCGACACCTGGAGCGGGAGCTGGCGCTGGTGCAGCCGGCGGTGGTCATCACCCTGGGGCGTCTCGCCGCCCGCTGGTTCCTGGGGGATCGGCCGCTGAGCGAGCTGGTGGGCGAGGTCTTTGCCTGGCCGGCCCCGTGGCTCCCGCCGGCTCAGGAGGGCGACGCCCGGCGGCAGGATCTCAGAGGCAACGGCGCGCCGGGTGAAGCGGGCGTCCTGGTGCTCCCCCTGCCCCATCCCTCGGGAGTCAACCGCTGGCACAACGACCCGGCCAACCGGAAGCAGCTCGCGCGGGCGCTGGCCCGCTTGGCCGAGCTGCGCCGCCGACTCGACCTGGAGCCGCTGGCGCCCTGGGGCTGAGGACAACCGCGACCTCGCAACGGTTCCGGGCAAACCCATTCTATCATATTGTAGGGGCGAATGATTATTCGCCCCTACAAGGGACGTCGGCGACCCCGAGCCAGCAATCCGCGCTCGAGCGTGCGGAGGAACCAGCGCGCCCGCTACTCCGGCGCCGGGCCGGCCAGGTCGTAGAAGACCAGGCCGAGCGGGATCTTGGGGTAGAAGTAGGTGGACTTGGGCGGCATCACCTCGCCGGCCCGCGCCACCGCGAGCACATCCCGGAGCGGTGTCGGCCGCAAGAAGAACGCGGCGCGCGCCTTGAAACGGCTCACCAGCCGGACGGCCTCGCCGACTTCGGGGGTGAACTCGACCACCGTCTCGCGCAGCGCACCATCGAGCCCCAGCAGGTGCTGGAGGACGACCGACTCGAAGACAGTCGTATCCAGCCGGCGGTAGGTCTCCGACCGCTGCGGGGGCAGCAGGCCGTCCGCGGCAGACCAGTCGGGCAGGCGTAGCCGGAGCAGTTCCTGCCCGCCCGGCGCCAGCGCCAGGAAGACCGGCAGCCCGCGCTCGCCCGCCAGCGCGCGCACCGCCATCTCCACCGCCGCCGCGTCGCCCGGGGCAGGGAGCGCGACGGATTCGACAGCGAAGTGGCGTTGCAGGTGCACGAGGAATTCCGGCCAGCTCACCTCACCGAAGGCGCGCACTACCCGGTGGATCGGCCGGACGAGGATGCCCGGGTCGTCAGCGTCGACGATGTGCGCCAGGGCGAAGTCGGCCGGGCCGGGCTCGCGGCCGGCCTGCCGCAGCTCCTGGCGGTAGCGCCGGGCGGCGGCGTAGCGGTGGTGCCCATCAGCGATCACCACGGGGAAGCCGGCGAGCGCCTGCCGCACCGCCTCGATGGCGGGCGGCTCCGCCAGCACCCAGAGCCGGTGCGTCCCCGACTCGGCGCCGGCCGTCACCGCTGCCGGTTCAGCCGCGGCGATCTCGCGGAGCAGCCCCGCGAGTCGCCCGCTCGCCGGCGCCAGCCCGTAGACCGCGCTCAGGTTGGCCCGCGCGGTGCGGAGCAGGGAGAGCCGCTGTGCCAGCACTGTTGGCGTGATGCTCTCGTGGGGTAAGACGCTCCGCCGGCCGGGCTCGTCCAGGCGCAGCGCCGCGAAGACCCCGAGCCGCCGGTAGTGCTCGCCGTTGAAGCGATAGCGGTGCTCGTAGAGATAGAACGCCGGGGCCGGGTCGAACCGCAACACCCCCTCGGCCTGCCAGCGGCGAAGGCGCGCGGCAGCCTCGGTGAAGTGCGCGCCATCGGGGTCGGGCACCTCCAGATAGAGGCTGTGCCGGGGATGGGCGGCCGCCAGCGCGAGCGCCGCCGGCCGGGAGAGCACGTCGTCCGGTGGGCCGAGCACCGCCGCCAGGTCGCCGATCTGCGGCAGGTGGTAGCGGAGTCCCCGGAACGGACGCGCGTCCGCCGCGTCGAGCCGGTTCGCTTCGGGATGGTTCAGGAGCCGGCAACCGGAGACCGGGCCGGTACTCCCGCCCGGTGGAACGTCGCTCATTCGACTCACCAGCCCAGCGCGTAGGCTTCGGCCCGGGCGTCCGCGCCCGCGGTCAAGGTCTCCCGCGCCTGGTCGACCAGGATGACGCACACGTTGCCCGCCACGCGTGTCCACTCGGGCCAGGGCTCGATCCGGTGGCCACGCCGGCGCAGCTCCTCGATGGTGGGCTCGGGTACGCGGCTCTCGATCTGGCGCAGGCCGGGCCGGTAGGTATGCGGCCAGAACGACTCCGGGTAGTTGTAGGTGGCGAACCGCGGCGCCTCGATGGCCTGCTGTGGGTCCATGCCGAACTCGACGATGTTGAGGAAGACCTGGAGCATCGACTGCGGCTGCACGTCGGCGCCCGGCGTGCCGAAGACCATGAAGAGCCGGCCATCCTTGAACGCCATCGCCGGGTTGGGCGTTAGCCGCGGCCGCTTGCGCGGCTGGAGCGAGGACGGGTGGTCGGGATCGAGCCAGCTCTGCGAGCCGCGGCCGGAGCAGAGCAGTCCCAGGCCAGGCACCACCGGCGTGCTGCCGATCCCATCGCTCGGCGTGGCCGAGAAGGCGTTCCCTTCGGCGTCGACGACGCAGACGTAGCTGGTGTCCGGCTGGGGCGGCATGTCCGCTCCGCCTGCCGCAAGAGCCCGGCGCGCCCCGGTGCCGAGCCCGGGAGCCGGCATCTCCGCCCAGGTCTGGCCAGGATGAATCCGGCCGCGCTGCCGGGCGGCGTACTCCTTGGAGAGCAGGGTCGCCAGCGGCACGTCCACGAAGCGCGGGTCGCCGACGTACGCCTCGCGGTCGGCGAAGGCGAGGTCGAGCGCGCCGATCACCGTGTGCATGTAGTCCGGCGTGTTGTGCCCCATCGCTTTCAGGTCGAAGCCCTCCAGGATGTTGAGCGCTTCGAGCAGCACCGGCCCCTGGCACCACGTGCCGCAGCCGTAGACCACGATGTCGCGATAGGTGACCGAGGGTGGCTCCTCGACCTCGACGGAGAAATCGGCGAAGTCGTCCTCGTCCAGGAAGCCGCCTTCCCGCTGGATGAAGGCGACGATCTCCTTCGCGATGTCGCCCCGGTAGAAGGCGTCGAGCGCCGCCTCGATGCCGGCGACCCGCCCGCGGTGGGCCGCCCGCTCCTCGGCGGCGATCAGCCGGCGAAAGGTGCGTGCCAGGTCATGCTGGTAGAGCACGTCGCCGATCTCCGGCACGGCGCCGCCGGGCAGGAAGATCGCGGCGGTCGATGGCCAGCGCGCGATCTGTTCGGCCTCTCTGGCCAGGTTGCGGCGGAGCGAGGGGTAGACCTGGAATCCCCGCTCGCAGAGTTCCAGCGCCGGAGCCACGACCTCGGCAAAGGACTTGGTGCCGTAGCGGGCCAGCGCCGTCAGCCAGGCCGCCGGCGCCCCCGGCACGATCGAGCGGCGGACGCCGAGCGGGATCTGCCCGCCTTCCTCTCGAAGGAAGGCGTCGATGGAGGCGCGCTTCCCCCACCAGCCCAGCCCGCTGATGCTGCGCAGCTCGCCGCTCGCCCGGTGATAGACAATGATCGGTGCCACGCCGCCGAAGCTGGTCAGGTCGGGCAGGAGGACGTTCAGGCAGATCCCGGCAGCGACTCCGGCATCGATCGCGTTGCCGCCCTGAGCGAGGATGCGAAAGGCTGCGGCGGTAGCTAGGTAGTGGCCGCTGGCGGCTGCGAAGTGGCGCGCCTGGATCGCCGGGCGGTAGGAGGTAAGAGTCGACGGGCGAGGCGACATCGCGTCAACCGGCATGGCAAACGATCCTTCCTGCTCGACGAAGAACCCCGAAGCCAGGCTGAATTCGGCCAGCGAGACGCGTCTCGCTGGCCGCCGTGCCGGCTACCGGCGCGCCTGAAGGCCGGTCAACTGCTCGAGTACCGGGGCATCGTCCTCTTCGGCCCCGATCAGGACCAGGACGACAGCTTCCGGAGCCGGGTCTGCCTCCCGGATCGCCTCTTCGGGCGAGGGGATGTACCGGTCGTCGCCCCATCGATCCGGCCGGTCGGGGAAATACGTCTCGCAGAGCCACGTCCGGCTGATGATCGCGTTGCTGCCGAGCTTGCGCCGGGCACGCTCCTGGTAGCGATCGATCCGCCCGTCCGGATGGAGCACGAAGACCTCGACGACGCGCCGGCCCTCGTGCCGGCCCCGGTCGAGGATGGCGGCGCCGGTGGCCTCATCGAGCTCGGTCGCCGGCTGGCCACGCTGTGTCTTCAGGAAGTACCGCACGCTATTCCTCCATCGCCGCCTGTACAGTGACGCGAGCGCAGGCCGTTCATGACGCTCATTCTAGTGTACTACGCCGCGCCGGCCGCTTCGCCGGCCTGCCGCGCAGCACCAAGGCGTTCCCAAATTCGATGTCCCACTTCCAGCCCCTCCGGCGTTCATATGAGTGGCGAACGGGAGCCGGCACGGCCGGGGAGAGGATCGAGGCGTGAAGACGTTGAGCCTGACCGATCTCGCTCTGAGTAGCGAGGAGCACCTGATCGAGGCTGCGCGTCTCGACCCGCAGGCGTTCGGCACTCTCTACCAGCTCTACCGACCACGGGTCTACCGCTACCTTCGCGGCTGGGTCGGCGATGCCGACGAGGCGGACGACCTGGCACAGGATGTCTTCCTCCGAGCGATGGTCGCGCTGCCCGGGTACCGGCCGAACGGTGCGCCCTTCCTCGCCTGGCTCATGCGCATCGCCCGCAACCGGGCGCTCGACCGGCTGCGAGCAGCGCGGCGGCGCCCGCTCCTCTCGCTGGAAGCCCAGGCCGAGTCCGGCATGCCGGAAACCTGGGACCCTGTCGCGAGCAGCCCAGGCAGCCTGCCGGCCGAGGAGCTCGCCCGCGTCGAGCTCCGGCAGCGGCTGCTGGCCGCGCTGGAGCAGTTGCCGGAAGACCAGCGGGTAGCGGTTGTCCTGGTGGACATCGAGGGGTTGACGTACGACGAGGCGGCGGCCATGGCGGCGGTTCCCGCCGGGACGCTCAAGTCCCGGCTCTCCCGCGGGAGGGCGCGGCTGCGAGCCCTGCTGCTGGCCGATGAGCGGTCGCGGGAGCTGATCGAGATGGGCGGCGTTCGAG
>BEIC01000080.1 GCA_002898875.1 bacterium HR26 | reverse complement strand
GCTGATGAAGAAGGGGATCCACCCGCAGTACTACCCGCAGGCGACGGTGGTCTGCTCCTGCGGGAATACCTGGACGACAGGCTCGACCAAGCCGCTGCTGCGCATCGACCTGTGCCCGCGCTGCCACCCGTTCTTCACTGGTGAGCAGCGGATCGTCGACACTGCCGGCCAGGTCGAGCGGTTCATGCGGCGGCTGGAGCGGGCACAGGAAGCGCCGCGCAAGAAGAAGGTGGAGCGGCGTCGGCGGCGCCTGGAGCAGCGAGCCCAGTTCGTCGAGCAGGAGTCACAGCTCCTGGTTAGCGAGGCTGAGCGGGGTGCGGGCGAGGAGGAGAGCGACGAGGAGCAGGCCTGAGATCGCGCTCGCCTCGTCCTCAGCAGACACGCTCGTGATGCGCTATACTGGAGATGGAGCAGGGAGCTAGCTCTGTTCGCTGGCACCGGCTCCCGCGCAAGGGCGCGATCACAGGGAGGAGAGAGCCATGACCGGACCGAAGTCTGTGTCACCGCGCCCAGAAGACCAGGCCGAATGGTCGCTGGAGCAGGCCGGGTTCACCAAGGAGCAGATCGCCCGGCTGCGTGAGCTGCGAGACATGTACCCCTACATCGAGTACATGGACTCGCGGAGGCAATGGCACCGGCTTCGCTTCGTCAAGTGGCTCTACGCTCGCGGCGAGATCCCCCGCTAGGCCGAGCAGCGGACGCCGATCGTCGAGGGCGCCGAGCTGTTCGGCGCCCTCGCGGTTTGTGCACGATGCCATAGCCAACGCTACCCTTCGGTGAGTAAACTTGCCGCGGTGGTCGCTGACCGGGACGTATCCGGGGATGGTGGCGGAAAGGACATCGGCCCATGACCTATGTCATTGCCGAGCCCTGCATCGGAGTGAAGGATGCCTCCTGCGTGGAGGTCTGTCCAGTTGATTGCATCCACTCGGACGACGAGGCCGACCAGTACTTCATCGACCCCAACGAGTGTATCGACTGCGGCGTCTGCGCCGAGGTCTGCCCGGTCGAGGCCATCTTCTTCGAAGACGACCTTCCGGAGAAGTGGGCGTCGTATCTGATCAAGAACCGCGAGTACTTCGAGAAGCGCGGTTGAGTAGCAGCGAGGGAAGTACCCCGACTCGTGCTGCTCGAGCGCGCTCCTCTCTCGAAGGCTGTTGCGCGACCCTCCCCTGATTGCTTACACCGCGAACCCTCCGATCGGAGTCCAGCTCGCGCGGATCGCCGGAACGATGCCTGGTCCGGCTCAAGATCGGCGAGCGCGAGTCTGCCATCATCGGCCCTGGCTGAGCCGGCAAAGAGGGTCGCTCCCTCTGGCTCGGAGAGATCTGCGCGGCTGGGTGCCGCCTACCGCGGCACGATGATGGCGCTGCGGGCATCGGTCGTACAGCTCGGCTACGTCTTCGGCGGGCTCTTCGGCGGCATGCTCCTGGAGCGCTGGGGCTTCCCAGCGCTGGCCATTGCCTACGCCGCGTTCCTGGTGGCCGGCGGGCTCATAACCTGGCGCGGCATCCCCAGGGCACAGTGAGCGCAGCCCCTGCTCCCGGTGAGCAGGAGCAGGGGCCAGAGCGCCAGCGCTAGGCGGGCGCGATCCCGGGCATAGCGGGCTCAGCCATGCCGGCTAGCGGCCGCTCCCGCAGCGAGGCCGCCACCTCCTCGGCGGCTTCGGCGGCGGCCTCGAGGGTCCGCCGCACGTCGTCCTCGGTATGCGCAGCCGAGATGAACCAGCGCTCGAAGTGGTAGGGGTGGAAGTAGACCCCGCGCGCGAGCATGGCCCGGTGGAACCGGTCGAAGAGCTCGATGCTGGCGTAGGCGTGGGCTTCGCGGTAGTTGCGGATCCGATCCAGGTCAGGCGCGTCTGGCTTGGCGAAGAAGATGTGCCAGACTGGCCCGATCCCCTGGACGATGCAGCGCAGCCCGGCGGCGCGGCAGGCCTCAGCCAGCCCCTCCCGCAGCCGCTCCCCGTAGCCGTCGAGCACCGCCCAGATCTCGGCACGCCGGGTCTTCATCTCGGTCAGTACGGCCCGGGCTGCGGCCAGTGCCATCACGTTGGCGGTATAGGTGCCGCCATGCATCACCTGGTTGGTCGCCTCGAGCTGCATCACCTCGAACGACCCGCCGAAGGCGGCGATCGGGAAGCCACCGCCTAATGCCTTGGCGAAGGTGCTGATGTCCGGGACGACACCCAGCCGCTCCTGCGCGCCGCCGGGAGCCAGGCGAAAACCGGTGATCACCTCGTCGAAGATCAGGAGCGCACCGTAGGCCTGGGTGATCTCGCGTAGGAACTCCAGATAGCCCGGCTCCGGCAGGATGACGCCGGTGTTGCACTGAACCGGCTCGACGAGCACCGCAGCGATGTCGTCGCCGTAGCGCTCGAAGAGCTGCGCGAGCCCTTCGCGGTCGTTGTACTGGGCGATCAGCAACGCCTCGCCGTAGCAGGCCGGGATGCCGCGCGAGCCCGGGCGCGGGACCGGCGTGTAGGGGCTGACCTCGGATCGCCAGACATCGGGGTGGCTCGACCAGAAGTGCGTATCGGCCCAGCCGTGGTAGCCGCCTTCCATCTGGACGATCTTCGTGCGGCCGGTGTAGGCGCGGGCCAGCCGCGCCGCGGCCATCGTCGCCTCGGTACCGGAGTTGGCGAACCGGAGCAGGTCAACTCCGGGGACTAGCTCGGTGATCAGCTCGCCGACTTCGGCATCCAGGTCGTAGGGGAACGTCGCGACCGTGCCGTAGCGGTTCACCGCCTCGAAGACCGCCTCGATGATCTTCTTCGGGCGGTGGCCGAAGATGAGGGGGCCATAGCCGAGGCTATAGTCGATGTACTCGTTACCATCGATGTCCCAGAAGTGGGAACCCTCGCCGTGATCGAAGCAGAGCTCGAGACCCTTCTTCAGACGGGCGTAGGAACTCTCGCCGCCGGCAATCGTCCGCGCCACGCGCTCGAACAGCGCCTGGCTGCGGGTGCAGGCTCCGTCGCCCTCATCGTCCGAGGTACTCATACATCCTCCTAGGGTAAGCCGGATGGCCACGCAGTCACGGGGGTGGCCGAGCCCGCCGATGCCAGTATACGCGTGCCCCCACGCATCGGGAAGGAGGTTCCGAGAGGAGCGCCAGCCGACGTGATCGGCCGGGTGCCCTCCATGCGTCGGGAAGTGGGGGGTTCCACCCGCTCCACCGTTATTGGCATCTGCTGCGCTCGCCGCGTCGGGAAGTGGGGAGGCATTCGACGATGGGCCACTGCTAGCCCGTGGATCGGTTGCCATAACCTAAAGTAGAATGTTGCGCTTGTAGCGTTTACGTGCTATGCTGGGCTCTGAGAGCGGGAAGCGAGAGGGAGGAGGCTGCCATGCCGACCGTGCTCGAGCATGAACCTATCCTTGCCAAAGAGCGAGAGCGCCTGAGGATCGGCGAGATTGAAGAGCTTTTCCAGAGATCGGAAGGGTGGAGGCTCAGGCTTGTCGGCCCCGAAGGACAGGGGATCGATTTGCCGGAATCGCTCCACGCTCTCGTTCGAGAGATCGTCCGTGTCCTGACCAGAGGAGAGGCTGTGTCGATTGTTCCGATAAGCAAGGAGCTGACGACCCAAGAAGCAGCGGACCTGCTCAACGTCTCGCGCCAGTATCTGGTTCGCTTGCTCGAGAGGGGAGAGATCCCCTACCACAAGGTGGGGACGCACCGCCGAATCGCCTTCGCCGATCTCATTGAATACAAGCGGAGGCGTGACGAGGAGCGGCGCCGTGGCCTGGATGAACTGACACGAATGAGCCAGGAGCTGGGCTTGTATTGAGTTGAGTCACCGGGATGCCCCGCAGCGCTGTCCTCGACGCTTGCGTCCTCGTCCCTGCTGCGCTCCGTGATACGCTGCTGAGAGCGGCCGCAGCAGGGCTCTATCGCCCGTGCTGGAGCAAGGATATCCTCGTAGAGATAGAATGAACCTTGACTGGTCGTCTTATGACCGATCCAAATAAAGCACGTAGGCTTACGGCGATCCTTAGGCAGGCCTTCCCTGAAGCCGAGATTGAACAGTACGAGCAGCTCCTACCTGCGATGCAGAACGAGCCGGATGACCACCATGTGCTCGCGGTGGCCGTGAAATCAGGTGCTCAATCTATCGTGACGTTCAATCTCGGCGACTTTCCTGCAGATGCGCTGGAGCCCTACGGCATCGAGGCGTATTCTCCGGATCAGTTCCTCTGCTCCCTATTTGGGCACTCTCCCGAGACGATGAATCGCGTCATCGAGGAACAGGCAGCCGCACTGACTGCACCACCGATGTCGGTCGATGACGTGCTCACGCGCCTACAGGCGCAGGTTCCGAACTTCGTTCGTTGCATCTAAGAGTGCGGGGACGGCTGCCGGGCTAGCCAGGCGGCGGCGCACCACCTATCGAGGCACTCCAGTCAACCGTTCGTCTCTCGAGGGCAACTGGAACCACGCCCGCCGAGATCAGGTAGCATTGGGGCACGCCGGGCCACGGGCCCCTACCGCGAGGAGCGTGCACGATGTGGGAGCGATTGACCGGCCAGGGGAAGGTACGAGCGCCTGAGTTCCCGCCGGGCCTCGCCTGGTTCAACACCGAGCGGCCCCTCACGCTCGCCGAGCTTCGGGGCAAGGTCGTCCTCCTCGATTTCTGGACCTACTGCTGAATCAACTGCCTGCACCTGCTCTCCCAGTTGGGGGAGGTCGAGCGGCAGTTCCCCGATGTGCTGGTGACCATCGGCGTCCACTCGCCGAAGTTCACGGCCGAGCGCGTCGACGCGAACGTGCGCCAGGCGGTCTTGCGCTACGAGATCGAGCACCCGGTGGTCAACGACCCGGAGCTGATCACCTGGCGAACCTATGCAGTCCGTGCCTGGCCCACCCTCGTCTTCATCGACCCCGAGGGGAGAATCGCCGGCGTTCACGAGGGCGAGGCCAGCGCGGCCGGGCTCGCCGCCGTCATCCGCCGGCTGGTGGAAGAGTACGAGGCCAAAGGGCTGATCGACCGCTCCCCAGTGGCCGCACTCCGGCCCATACCACGACCGGAGAGCACGCTCGCCTTCCCCGGCAAGGTGCTGGCCGAGCCCGCCGGCCGCCGGCTGGTCATCGCCGATTCCGGTCACCACCGGCTGGTCGTCGCGCGGCCGGACGGGAGCGAGGCCCAGGTCATCGGCAGCGGCCGGCCCGGCCTGGCCGACGGGCCGGCCCACAGCGCGGAGTTCTGTCACCCCCAGGGGCTGGCGCTGGCCGGCGACACGCTCTACGTGGCGGACACCGGCAATCACGCCATCCGGCAGGTCGATCTGGAGAGCGGACAGGTGACGACGATCGCCGGCACCGGCCGGCTCGGGATGAGCTACACCGGGCCGGGGCCGGCCCGCCAGGTCGACCTCCGCTCGCCCTGGGCGCTCGCGCTCCGCGGCGAGGTGCTCTTCATCGCCATGGCCGGCATGCACCAGATCTGGACGCTCGACCTGAACCAGGGCTGGCTCGCGCCCTACGCCGGCTCCGGCATGGAGGGCATCCAGGGCGGCCGGCTCGACCGGGCCTGGCTCGCCCAGCCAAGCGGCCTCAGCACCGACGGCACCGTGCTCTACGTCGCCTGTAGCGAGACCAGTGCCATCCGCGTCGTCGACCTGCCGCCGGGAGACGACCTCCGGGTTCATCGGCTGGTCGGTGTCGGGCTGTTCGACTTCGGCGACGTGGACGGGGTCGGCGATCAGGCTCGGCTCCAGCATCCGCTTGATGTCGCCTGGCACCACGGCCTGCTCTACGTCGCCGATAGCTACAACCACAAGATCAAGCGGCTCGACCCGGCCACGCGGCGGTGCGAGAGCTGGCTGGGCGACGGCGAGCCCGGCCTGCGAGACGGCCGCGGCGCAGAGGCCCGCTTCTACGAGCCGGGCGGCATCTCGGCCGGCAACGGCGTACTCTACGTGGCCGACACCAATAACCACGCCGTGCGCATGGTCGACCTGGAGACCGGGAGAGTGACCACGCTGGCGCTCGCACTGTCCTGACACACACGGCAAGCAGCGCGGCCGATTCCCTCCGTGCCAGCCCCCTGTCAGGGACCGGGCCTGGCAGCGTATGATTGCGAGGACTCCGGACACATCGACCGCCGATCTATCTGAGACGCAAGGCGCGCTGCCATGACAAGAGCGAGCGAGCGAACCCTGATCTTCCTCGGCGACGTGATGCTGGGACGGCTGGTCAACCTGGCGCTGAAGCGCCTGCCGCCCACGTATCCCTGGGGAGATACGCTGCCGCTCCTGCAGCGTGCTGACGCCCGCTTCATCAACCTCGAGTGCGCCATCACCGACTGGGGTGAGCCGGAACCTGGCAAAGTGTTCTGCTTCCGGACCGACGCCAAGAACGTCGAGGTGCTCAGGGTTGCCCACATCGACGCGGTGTCGCTGGCGAACAACCACGTGCTCGACTTCGGGGAGCCGGGCCTGCGGGAGACGCTTCGGAACCTGGATGCAGCCGGCATCGGGCACGCTGGGGCGGGACTGGTCGCGGAGGAGGCCCAGCGGCCAGCGTGGCTCTCCCTCGACGGCCTGCGCATCGCGTTCCTCGCGGCGACCGACAACCAGCCAGAATGGGAGGCGACGGCGAGCAAGCCAGGGGTGTTCTACACCCCGATCGACCCGGCGGACGAGCGATTCCAGCGCCTCGTGACGCTGGTCCGCGAGGCGAAGGGGGAGGCCGACCTCGTGGTGGTCTCCCTTCACTGGGGACCGAACTGGGGCTACCAGCCACTGCCGGAGCATCCCACAGCGGCGCGCCTTCTGATCGAGAGCGGAGCCGACATCATTTTCGGCCACAGCGCGCACATCTTCCGCGGGGTCGAGGTCTACCGCGGCCGCCCGATCCTCTATAGCTGCGGCGACTTCGTGGACGACTACGCAGTGGATCAGGTGGAGCGAAATGACGAATCGTTCATCTTCCAGGTCCACCTCGCCGGCCGCGAGCTCGCTCGCCTGTCGCTGATCCCGACCATCATCAACGAGTTTCAGGCCCGGCTGGCGGAGGGCACACGCCGGGATACCATCTGCGAGAAGATGAGCTCGCTCTGCCGGAAGCTCGGCACGGAGGTACGGCGGGCAGCCTCGGGGCTCGAGATCGAGCTGCGCTGAGCGGATTGCACCGACACAGGTCCTGTCTGTGGGCCGACACGCGCCACGGGAGAAGCGATCACGGACGCGAGCGTGCCGTTTCCGGGTCTCCAGAGCACCCGGCATCGCCGTCGTCAGGACCGCTCGTGCGGGCGCACCGCCCGGAGGCCGAAGAGCAGGGGGATCGCCGGAAGGGATTCCGGCGGGTACCAGCGGTCGCCGATCAGCCGCATGCCGGGCCGGAGCGTGTACGGGCTCGCCGGGTACTCGCGCAGCGCCTCCAGCCGGAGCCCGGCTTCGAGGATCGCTGTCACGATGTCGCCGATCCCCCAGCAGAACTCGTAGGCAGGATGCGGGTTCTGGAAGGCCTCGATCCCGGGTACGGGCTGGCCAGGCACTCGCTCCTGCAGCTCGAAGGCCACGTAGTCGCCGACCCCCTCGTCAGTGAGCAGCAGGTTGTCCTCACCGAATCCCGAGTAGGGATAGCGCAGCGTCCAGCCGTCGTCGAACATCAGCCAGACCGGGTGAAAGTCCACCACGACGAGGCGACCGCCCGGCGCGAGGACAGCGGCGATGCCGGCCGCCCAGCGCTTCAGGTCGGAGAGCCAGCAGAGGGTCCCATAGGAGCAGAAGACGATGTCATACTGCTCCGGCAACCCCGCCGCCTCGGCTAGCCAGTCGTAGACATCGGCACGGTAGAAGGTAGCCGGGATACCGGCCTCAGCCGAGAGCCGGCGGGCGAAGTCGATAGCTGTGTCGCTGATATCCACGCCGGTGACGGTGGCTCCCAGGCGAGCCAGGCTGAGCGTATCCTGGCCGCTGTTGCACTGGAGGTGGAGCGCGGATCGGCCGGACAGATCGCCGAGCAGCTCCAGCTCTTCGCGGTGCAGAGTATTGCCGCCCTCGCGGAAGAAACGAGCCTGATCGCCCTTATGGGTATCGTGGGCCGCCGTCGCGGCGTTCCAGGACCGGCGGTTGGCTTCGTGCAGCTCGCGGCGCATCCCGGCCGACCTCCCTGCCTCGCGCGCTGAAGCATAGCAGGCACGCTAGTCTGGGCCAGGCTGCCGGAGCAGGCCCAATGGCAAGTGCGGGGCGGGCGCCCGGCGTTCCACCGCCAGGAGGCGAGCGGCGCACGCCCGGCGCCGCCCTCACTTCCGCCACAGGCGCTCGATGTACTCACCGGTCTCGACATCAACCAGAATCGTGTCGCCCGGCTGGATGAACTGGGGAACCATGACCGTCATGCCGTTCTCGAGCACCGCCTCCTTCATCGTGTGCTCGGCCCGGCCGCGGATCCCTGCCCCGCAGGAGGCGACGACGAGCGGCACCTGCTTGGGCATGTCGAGGTCGACCGGTCGCCCCTCGTAGAGCCAGGCCTGGACCGACGCGCCTTCCTTCAAGAAGGGGAGGTAGCGCTCCAGCGCAGCCCGGGGAACAGTGAACTGCTCGAAGGTCTCCGGGTGCATCAGGACGACCTCTTCCGGATCGGCATAGAGGAACTGGAGCTCGACGCGCTCGAGCGGCACGTCTTCCAGGCGCGTGTCGAGCGGCCAGCGGAGCTCGGTCACGGTGCCCGTGCGCAAGTTACGCACGGTGGCACGCACGGCGCCACTCAACTGGGCAGTGCCCGAGTGCACCGTCACCGAGACCACCCGGTAGAGATCCCCATCGAGGCGGAGGACCTGACCTTCCCGCACATCGCGTGCAACCAGCATCGCTGCCTCCTCCGTGTCAGCTCGATCAGGCAGCGCTCAGCAGGCCGGTAGCGCGAGAAAGCCCCGGCTTCGACAGCGGAGCGGCTACTCAGCCGGACTCCCAACTGCTTGATTGCTCTCGGTGCCGACGGCGGTCTCGCCCTCGGCCAGGCGACGGATCATCCGGGCGATGTCCGGCTTCATGAAGTAGACGCGCCGAGCCTCCTGATCGCCGCCGGTCCGGAACTCGACTGGCTCCTCCTTGTGCTCGAAGCGTCGCATCGCGTGGCCGACCGAGCTCAGACGCCCACCGATAACCCGTGCCGGTAGGCCCAGCGCCCGCTCCAGCTCGGCCATCGGATACCCCTCTGGCCGCTTCGCGATCTCGGCCAGGATCTGGCGTGCCCCCTCCTTCAGCCGACTCCAGAACTGCTGGAACTCTTCGAAAGTCCAGCTCTGTCGCTCGATGCCGGGCCATCCAGCTTCGCCCGCCACCGCCTCCTCGGCTCCAGCTACAACCGTCGCGCCGGCAAGGCGCTGCAGCACAGACTGGATCGCTTCGATCTCCTGCGATTCGCCCTCGATCGTGATCGTGATACGAGCCACCGGCCTGTCTCCTCCCTACACAGACTACTTGTCACCAATTCCCGACACTCACTTGTGAAGTATACAGCATCGACCATCCATATTAAACCCAGGACTCTTGATTCTCCTCATGATTCCTACCCGTGCCGTTTGGCACTCATGAATCAATGGCGGGCCGTCGATCGGCCGGAAGCGGTACGACAGCCCGGCCCTGCTTGCCCGGAGCTCGCCTCTACTTGCCTACAACCCTTCGCGGGCGAACAGCCGCGCCGCCCCGGCACCTCGCATGGGCATCGCCACCGTGGTCGCGAAGTAGGGGAAGTCGAAGTCGGTCGGGTCTCCGGCCCCCTTGCCCGGCAGCGGCATCAAGCGCGCGGTGAGCGGCTTGTTCAGCCGCACAGCCAGCATCGCGACATCCAGGATCAAGCCGCGCAGCTCGTCCAAGCCCACATTCCCCGGCAGCGGCACCACGTCCAGCCCCAACCCGCAGACGGCTGACCAGAGCAGGAGATCATTCACCGCATAGGTGCCCTCGGCTGCGCGCCGGCCGAGCACCGAGTCCTCCAGGACCGGGAGCATCAGGCCGCAGAACCCGGTCTTCGGCACCTCAGCCTGCTGGAGCGCGCCGGTGATCATGGCCGCGGCGAAGAGCGTGCCGGGCGCGCCGAAACAGTCGACACCCAGCCGCTCTATCGCCTCGCCGATGCTCCGGGCATCCTCAGGATACGGAGCCAGCGAGAGATCGATCCCGGTGAACGTGAATCCGGTCTCCTCCGCGACCTGGTTGGCGACCTCCACCACCCGGCGCGCCTCGCGAGTGACGAGCTCCCGCAGTCGCGTCTCGACCTCCGCCAGCGTCCCGGCCGCGGTGAACGCCTCGACCGCCAGGTCGGCCGCTTCCCAGGCCACGCCGAAGGCCGGCTGCGGCCCACGGTGATAGCCGGCGGGGAAGAAGGGGATACCCGGCGGGCAGTTGGCCAGCGCAGCGAAGCGCAGGTTGCCGAACCCGCCCGGCGTCCGCTCGGCCAGCGTTCGGATGACTGAGGCAGCGGCCACAACGGCCGGCAGCGAGATGCCCCAGGACCGGTCTGCCACCGCAACCGTGCCGAAG
>BEIC01000079.1 GCA_002898875.1 bacterium HR26 | reverse complement strand
GGAAGCGCGAGGGAGACGTGCTAGCATGGCGCCCGTGAGTGCATGCGAGCGGAAGCAGGAGGATACCATGGGGCTCGATCTCGATCTCCTGAAGCGGCTCTGCGAGACGCCCGGGATCGCCGGGCGCGAGGAGCGCGTCGCCGCGGTCGCCCGCGAGGCGCTGGCGTCCCTCGCCGACGAGGTCCAGGTCGACGCGCTGGGCAGCGTGATCGCGCGCAAGGCGGGACGCGGCGGGCCTCGCGTGATGCTGGCCGCTCACCTCGACGAGATCGGCTTCATGGTGCGCCACATCGACGACCAGGGCTTCCTGCGCCTCCAACCGGTCGGCGGCTTCGATCCCCGGGTGCTGCCGGCCCAGCGCGTGCGGGTCTGGACCAGGGACGGCGAGGGGCTGATCGGCGCGCTGCAGTTGAGCACCAAGCCGATCCACCTCCTCCAGCCGAGCGAGCTGAAGGCACCCCGAATCGATGAGTTTTATGTCGATCTCGGCCTGCATCCGGAGGAGGTCCGCGCCCGTGTGGAGGTCGGCGACATGGTGACGCTCGACCGGCCACTGGAGGTGACCGGCCGCCGGGTACTCAGCAAGGCGCTGGACGACCGGGTCGGCGTCTTCGTGATGGTCGAGGCGCTGCGCGTGCTCGGCGCGCACGAGGCCGAGGTGGTGGCCGTCGCGACGACCCAGGAGGAGGTCGGGCTCCGTGGCGCCCAGACCTCGGCGTTCGGGGTGGAGCCCGACATCGGGATCGCGCTCGACATCACGATCGCCGGCGATGTGCCGGGGATCGACCCGCACGAGCAGGTGACGAAGCTCGGCGAGGGCGTCGCGATCAAGGTGTTCGACACTTCGCACATCCCCAACCACCGGCTGGTGCGGCACCTGCGGGAGGTGGCCGAGCAGCACGGGATCCGCTACCAGCTCGAGGTACTGCCGCGCGGTGGCACCGACGCGGGAGCGATCCAGCGCGTGCGGGCCGGCGTGCCGGCGGTCACGGTCTCGATCCCGACGCGCCACGTGCACACCGTGAACGAGATGGCCGACCTGGCCGATATCGAGGCTGCCGTGGAGTTGATTGCCCGCTATCTGGAAGTGGCGCATACTGGAGACTACCGGCCGCGGTAGCTGGAGACGACGGAGCATGGGAGCCGGGGGCGGCCGGTAAAGGGGCGGTTCGGCACGCTGTGCCCGCGAGGTCGACACCACGAATACACGAGCGCGGAGCGCTCCGAGCGGCTTGCCTGGTCGTTCTCCTCTGCTGCAGCCTGGCCGCTGGCGCCGCCCCGGTCGCGGCCGGCGGTAACGCCGGGTGGCGCTTCGTCGACGTGACGATGGAGCCGATCAGCCCGCAGGCCGGCGACCTCCTCACGCTCGCCTTCACCGTGCTGGACGAGGCCGGTCAGCCACTGCCCGACCTGGCGGTAACGGCCACCCTGCGTGCCCCGATCACCGGGTACAACCAGCCGCCTCCGCCGCCGGCCGCCACGGTCCGCGGCCAGGCGGGCGAGCAGCCCGGTCGATACCAGGTGCGGGTGCCGCTCAACACGGCTGGGCGCTGGTGGGTGGAAGTCGAGCTGAACGCCGCCGATGGGCGGCTCGACCGCTTGAGCCGCTTCGTCGAGGTGGCGCCGCGCTTCCGCATCCCGGCAACCGAGAGTCAGGACCTGGTCTTCTTCCGGGGCGAGCGCTGGAAGACCTACTACCGGGTCGATCCCGCCTCCGGGCAGGTGACGCTTCTGGGCGGCGACGAGGTGCTGCGCGCCGGGCCGCGCTGGCTGGTCATCGAGCGCCGGCTCAGCCCGGTAGGCCGGGTGAGCCAAGCCTACGGCGGGCGCTGGAACCTGTCGCTGCTCCTCACCGATGGCCAGACCGGCGAGCGCGTCGGCGAGGTGCAGCTCGGCGAGGTGCGGGCTGCGGTGCAGGACGGGAGCAGCAGCTCGCCCGCGCTGGTCAGCGCGGTGGCCGCCGACCCAACCGGGGCGCGCCTCTACGTCTACTGGGCCTGGAAGCTCGGCCAGGGGTGGAGTGCCCAGCTCGCCGCCGTCGAGCTGGCCGGCGGGGCCGTCGCCGCAACGCGCATACTGCCGGGCGCGCTGCTCGGTGACCGCGTCGTGCCGCAGCTCGCCGTCTCCGGCGATGGCCAGCACCTGGTGCTTGCCGAGCAGATCGTGCGGGTCGAGCCCGAGTCGGGATTCCGGCTCACGGTGCTGAGGACGGCGGACCTCGAGCTCGAGGCGAGTCATCGCTCGGCTGGCGTAGAGGCGTCGCCCTGGGCCGGCTGCCCGATCACCTACCCAGGGATGAGCGGGCTGGCCGCCGGGCCTGAGCTCCGCTGGTACGCGCTCTGCGCCGGGGGCGAGCCCGGTCCGGCGCTGCTCATCTGGGATCCGGTGGCAGGGCACGTGGTTCAGCACATCGACCTGTCGGAGCTGAAGACGGCGAGCCCGGCACTGGCGACCGATGGGCACACCCTCTTCGCCGTCGCGTCCTGGGCACCAGAGGCCATCGCCATCGACCTGCTCACCGGCGAGGTGCGACGCGCTCACTCCACGACCGCCGGGGAGCCCCACATGTCGCCGATCCAGCGGATCATCCGCTGGCTCGTCGGCGCGGTGATCTCGGACGCCCGGGCCGCGACGCAGCCCTCACGCTGGGCCGTGACCGGCCCGGAGGGGCAGCGGCTGTACGTTGTCGCGCCGGTGGGAGGCACGAGCGGCTTCGGTGATGGCGTCTGGGTGCTCGATGCCAGCTCGCTCGCGGTCGTCGACCGCTGGCTGGTGGGCCATCCAATCGTCGCCGTCACCGTAGCGGCCGGAGGCACGGTCGTCGCGATCGAGCGCACCGAGGGGACGGGTGACCGGGCGTTGATCCTCGACCCCGAGGGCGAGATCGAGAAGGCTGTCGCGTTGCCTGGACCGATCAGCGACATGGTTGTGAGCGGGTGAGTTCGAGACGCGAGACAGGAGGGGCGATGGCGATCGCGGCGGAGATGACCAAGACCGAGCGGGTGATGGCGGCAGTCCGCGGCGAAGCGGTCGATCGGATCCCGGTGTGCTTCTGGCACCACTTCCGGCCGGCCGGCTCCGGTCGCCGCCTGGCGGAGGCGACGCTCGACTTCTTCGTGAACGTGTTCGACCTCGACATCATCAAGATCATGCCCGATATCCCCTACCCGTTCCCGCGGCGGGCGATCTCCCGGCTCGAGGACTGGCTGCTGATCGAGCCGATCGCCCGGGAGCGATCCCGCTTCTTCCGCGAGCGAGCCGCCACGATCCGGCTCCTGCGTGACGCCGTCGGCTTCGACGCCCCGATCATCATGACGGTCTTCAGCCCGCTGGCGGAGGCGATGCACTTCGCGGCGTCTCCAGAGCTGGTTTTGGAGCACGCCGAGCGTTACCCGGCTCTCGTGCACGAGGCGCTGGCGACCATCGCCGAGAACCTGCGCGAGCACATCCGCGACTGCATCGAGCAGGGCGCGGACGGCGTCTTCTTCGCGCTCCAGGGCTGCACGCGGGCGGTGATGACGGCCGAGCGCTACCGCGAGCTGGGCCGGCCCTACGACCTGCTGGCGCTGCAGGGAGCGGTGGACGGCTGGCTCAACGTGCTGCACGTGCATGGCGAGCGGGATCTGCTCTTCGACGAGGTGCTCGATTACCCGGTGACGGTCCTGAGCTGGAGCGACCGGCTGGCTGGCCCGAGCCTGGCGGAGGCGCGCCGGAAGACCGACAAGTGCCTGATGGGCGGCTGGCACGAGTTCGGCGCGCTCACCCGCGGCCCGGTCGAGGAGATTCGAACCGAGGCCGAGGATGCAGTGCGCCAGACCGGCGGGCGCAAGTTCATCCTCGCGAACGGCTGCTCGGTGCCCGACGACACCGACGAGCGCTGGCTGCATGCGGCGCGCCAGATCGCCGAGGAGCTTCGGTAGCTCTGCCCTCCGCACCGCTCGCGCGGTGCCGGCCTGCCGATCGTTCCCCATCCGGTGCCCGCTGGCACTGCCGGGGCGAGCCGCCGCTCGCCCCTTACTGAACGGTCAGCGAGTGATCACGGACCGGCGTTCCGTTGAGCACGACGATCGCGCGGTAGGTGACCACGCTCTCGTCCGGCTGCGCCGGGATCTCGTAGGGCAGGCTCACCCAGTTGTAGTCCAGGCGCAAGCCGGTGATCAGGAAGCGGGCAACCTCGACGTCGTTCCTCACCCAGACGATCTCGAGCAGGTCATTGGGGCCCAGATCGCGGACCAGAACAGCGACGTAGACCGTGGCCGGCGCCTCGACCTGGGCGATCGACGCTCCGGTCGGCACCTGGGTAGTCGGATCGATGGCCGAGACCACGGTGAAGTCTTCGATCGCTGCCTGGCTGGTCGCAGGCAGCGCTCCCTGGACCAGGAACTGCCCGGAGGCAGCCACCTGCCCGTCGATCAGGACCTCGACCCGGTAGGAGCCGGCCGGCAAGGGCTGGTCGGAGCGCAGCGTGAAGGTGCGGATCGATGGCGTCACCAGCTCGTCAGGCGGGATCTCGGCGAGGAGGCCGTCGTTGTAGTACCAGCGGCTGGTCATCGCAGCTCCAGCCAGCGCCGGAGGATCGGTCAACACGGCCACGACCTGTGCCGTGTCAGGCGGGAAGAGCGAGCGCGGGTCGACCGCCCCCCCATCGGCAGGCAGCGCGGCGATAAAGGCGAGCTGCGTGCTCTCGGCCGTGGCCGGCATGCTGCCACCACCGCCGCTGACGTTGAACACCAGCGAGTCGAACATCTGACCGTTCACGAGTAGCCGGACGATGTATTCGCCACCCGGCAGCGGGCTGGCCGGGCGGAGCGGGAAAGCCAGCCAGCGCGACTCCCGCACCGGCTCGGTGATCACTCGATCGCTGCGGGAGAGCTCGGCGTCGTTGTGGAGCCAGACGGCGGCCAGCGTGGTTCCAGCCGGCATCTCGACGAGCTCGACGGCGAGGTAGATCGTCTCGGCGTTGCCGGGGACAGTTGTCAACTCCTCCGCTGGCGCTTCGCTGGCATCGATCGCGGTGGTAAGGACCATCCTCCCGATGCGCGGGTAGAGCGCCGTGACCGGGGTATGACGCTGTTGGGCCTCTGGCTGCGCCAGGAAACCGGCCCGAGCTTCCGGGGTGGCCTGCGGGATGGATGGGCTCACTTCGCAGGCGATCAGCAACAGGCTGAGACCGATGAGAGTGCCGATCGATCGGCCGAGCACCGCGAGTTGCATCAGCACGTTCCCCAGCCTGGGGGCCGCCGGTAGCGCCCGAACGCTTCCTGATACTCCTCCGCTACCTCGAGCGCGGTCTTGTGGACGTAGATGCGTGTGGTGGCCGGCGAGGCGTGGCCCAGGATCGTCTGCACCGTCGACTCGCGAACCCGCCGCCGCACCAGCTCGGTGGCCAGGCCATGGCGGAAGGAGTGCGGCGTGATCTGCCGCTCGACCCCGGCGGCCTCGGCGAGCTGGCCGATCAGGTGCTCGACCGTCCTGGGACTGATCGGGCGGCCCGGAGAGCCCGGTTTGTCGCGCCCACTGAACGCCGGCAGCGAGCCGGTGCCACGGCCGGCGTCGCCGCGCGCGGTCCAGTAGGCCACCAGCGCCTCGGCGGTCTCGGCGTCGAAGTGCACGGTTCGGCTCTTGCCCCCTTTCGCGCGATAGATATGGGCGGTACCGCTCGCGAGGTCGATGTCGCGCCGGCGAAGGGCGCACAGCTCGGAGACCCGCACGCCGGTTCGATAGAGGAAGAGCACCAGCGCCCGGATCTTGAGCCGGCGGAGGTCGCGCGCCGGGTTGCCCTCGCGCGGTAGCCGGCGGACGTACTCGACGATGCGATCGAGGTCTGCGGTGGAGACGTCGGGAGGAGGAGGTGTGAAGCGCGGCATCACAGCAGAGATCCTGGCGCGCAGCTTCTCGGTCGAGAGCGCCGGGTGCACGTCGAAGGAGACGAGGTAGCTGTAGAACTTGCGCACCGCAGCCAGCTTCGTCTGAGCAGTGCGCATCTGGGAGACCTCCTCCGGCGAGCGGACGTCGGCCGGCATCCGGGCTGTGGCGAAGCCGGCCGCATGATCCTCCGTCAGCACGGTGACCGGCGCGGACGCCGGATCGAGCTGGCACTGCTCGCGGAGATAGGCGAGGAACTCCTGGATGGCGATCCGGTAGGTCTTCTTGCTCCGCGGCGACAATCTGAGATCCTCGAAGAAATCCTCGACGGCTGCCTGGATCGTCACCGGCTGGTCGGCCATCGGTATCCTCCGTAGCGGATATCGGCGAACGTTCACGCTGCCAGTAGTGTACGTACACTGACGCTCCCCGGCAACGCGTCGATTGTCATCCGGCCACGGAGTATTCCCAGGCCGCCCAGAACTCCTCAGCACTGCCGGTAGCATAGCAGATCGTTGAGAAGAGACGAACTACTGGCCTCGAGTAAACGTGTCGCGGCGCGATGCAGCGGTCTCCCACAGGCCGACGCGGGCTGGCCGACCGTCGCAGGCAGTCGAGACGCTGTGTCATGCTACGATGCCTGCGGCAGTGGGTCCGAGCTTCCCTCCCCCCGTCGCGTTCGCCGCGCCGCTCTTCCCACCTGGACAGGCTGCGCCTCCTCGTGTAAGACTAGCTCGAGCCGGGGGACAGGTCATTCCTCCCTTGCGACGCCGTCGATGCCTCCCTGGCGATGGCCGCTGGTGACCTGCTTTCGCCGCGGCGACCGTCGAGACGAGGAGTTCGTCAGGGATGAATCCAGAGCGGGTTGCGGTGCAGCTCCAGGCAGCGACGGTCAGTCGGCTGAGGGCTGCACCCTTCGAGTTCGGGCTCATGGCAAGCCTGTTCGGGCTCTACTACATCACCCGGGGGATTGCCGCGGGACGCGCCTACGATGCCTTCACCAACGCCTTCGAGGTCATGCACCTCGAGCAGAAGCTCGGGCTGTTTCGCGAACTCTGGATCCAGAGCTGGGTCCTGGCAGCGCCGGCGCTGGTTCGCTTCCTCAACTTCGTCTACGCCTACACGCACCTGACCTGCGTGATCCTGTTCGGGACCTGGGTCTTCTTGCGACACTACCACTACTACCGGGAAGTGCGGGCGATCTTCCTGACAATGCTGGGCGTGGGGCTGCTCAGCTACACGCTCTTTCCGCTGGCACCGCCGCGGTTCTTTGGCTGGCGTGGCTTCGTCGACACGCTGGCGCTCTACCACGGCATGAACTACGACCATCCAGGCATCGCAACGCTGTACAACCCCTTCGCCGCGATGCCGAGCCTGCATGCGGCGTTCGCGCTCTTCAGCGGCATCGGCCTAATCTGGATCGGCCGGCGCTGGTTCCACTGGGTACTCGGGGTCACCTACCCGACGCTGATGGCGCTGGCCGTCGTCGGGACCGGCAATCACTACGTGCTCGACGTGATCGCCGGCTTCGGACTGGCTGCTGTGTCCTGGATCGTGGTGCCGCGACTGCTGCGCCGCCGGCAAGAGCCGCTCACCGATTTCATCCATTGACAATCATGCAGCCGCGATGCTACTTATGTCGTACGAGTGCTCAGCAAGTGACGCGTTCGAGCGCACGCGGGTTCACCGGACACGAGCCGAGAGGAGCGCTGACATGGCCGAGCGGCGAGCTGCACTGCTGGTCGTCGATGTGCAGAACGACTTCGTGCCAGGCGGTGCGCTACCAGTGCCTGAGGGGGATCGGGTAGTGCCGGTGCTGAACGAGTACATCCGGCGCTTTCGCGAGGCTGGCCTCCCGGTCTACTTCTCTCGCGATTGGCATCCGGAGCGGACCAAGCACTTCAAGGAGTATGGAGGAGCCTGGCCGCCACACTGCGTCCAGGGAACCCCTGGCGCGGACTTCCATCCCCAGCTCGAGGTGCCGGCCGATGCGGTGATCATCACCAAGGGCGCAGATCCCGAGGAGGACGCCTACTCGGCATTCCAGGGACGGACGCCGGAGGGCGAGCCCTTCGCCGAGCGCCTCCGCCGGGACGGCGTGACCGACCTCTATGTCGGAGGCCTCGCGACCGACTACTGCGTCCGGGCGAGCACGCTCGACGCGCTCAAGCAAGGGCTGCGGGTGACGGTCTTGCTGGATGCGGTGCGCGGCGTGGATGTCCAGCCTGGCGACTCGGAGCGAGCGCTCGCCGAGATGCGCGAAGCTGGCGCCGCGACCGCGACCCTCGAGACGCTCCGGCTGGAGGGCGCCGCAACGCCATCGACGTCCTAGCGTGGGAACTGACCCGGGGACGCCAGCAGTATGCGCGTCGCGTGCCACGCCTGGAGAACCGGTCACGGGCGAGGCGGAAGCGAGGTCGGGGTCCAGCACGCTAGGGCTCGGAGGCGAGCACCGAGGGCGCACCGCGCGAGTCGCCCGAGGCAGCGCGCTCCCGGCGGGCAGTGCAGGCGACTCGGAGACTGACGCTGATCGCCGCGAGGTCAGCGGTGCGCGGCAGAGAGCCGACCGGCCAGTGGCTGGCTGGGGGCATGCGCAGCCGGGCGGTGCCGCCGGACGTGATACAGAACACCAGCGGGCGAACCTGGCTCGTCGTGAAGATGGTGTCGAGCAGCTCGAAGCCGTCGCAGTCCGGTAGCAGCGGGTTGAGGAAGACGGCGTCCGGATGCCAGCGCTCGATCCAGTCCCTCGCTTCGTCCCCCCGCGTGAGGATCTGCACCTGGGCCCAGCTCGTCAGGTGTTCAGCGAGTTGCTGGGAGAATTCCCGATCGTCATCGACGATGAGGATACGCACATACTCGGCCACAGCCTCGTACTCCTAATGCCAGCACGCTGCTGCCCATACCGCCCCGCTGCAGACGCTGTTAAGGATCGACCACGGCGCTGGCCATGTCCAGGGAAATGACTCCTATCTCTCCAGTGACGTTTGGGTGAGATCCGCACAGCGAAACCGGCGCGGACCGGGCATCTCCCCTCCGCGGTCCGCGCCGACGCCCTGGTGCGGGACTGGTGATGCTCAGGCAGCGATCTCGTAGCCGGCCTCCTCGATGCCGGCGCGGATCTGCTCGTCGCTGACCGACTCGTCGGCGGCCACCGTCACGAGCTTCGTGTCGAGATCGACGCGCACGGACTGCACGCCCGGGATCTTCTCGAGCTCGCTGGTGATGGCCCGCACGCAGTGCTGGCAGCTCACGTCAGGTACACGATACACGCGCTGAACCATAGTCTGCCTCCACCACTCTTCACTTCACCCCACCGATACCCGGTGGGGGTATGCCAGAGACCAGTATAGCTGATGTGCCGGCGCCAGGCAAGGGCGGTGGGAGACTCCACCTGGGTGGACGGTGAGCAACGCACGGCAGGCAGGCCCCGGTACCAGGCGGCGTGCTATCCTCTGATATGCCCGCGCGGGACTTGGGGTGGGCGGGAGGTGAGTAGCCACGTGGTGCAGATGCTCAGCGCACGGTATGTGATCGCCAACCGGGTCCCGCTGGCAGCCATCGATCTCACCTTCCGCATCGCCAGCGCTGCTGTGCTCTCGCGAGCCGGGCGCTACCGCTTCCTGGTCGGCGGGATCAGCCCGCGGCAGCTCGCCGCGACGCTGGCCCGCATCCGCGCCGTCCGATCCTGGCCGGTCGTCTGGGTACGGACAGCGCGTTCATACCTGGCGCAGGCGCGGGATCGGCAGCGCTCTGGTGACCTCGCGATCGCAGCGGAGCAGCAGCGCTCGGCCGCGCTGTGCTACCACTTCGCGCAGATCTTCGAGCTCGAGAACTTGGAGCGGCGGCGCCGGCTCTACCGCCGGGCGGCCAGCCTGTTCCGAGAAGTCGCGCCACATCTGGCTCCGCCCGCCTACCCCGTCGAGGTCAACTGGCGAGGGACACCGCTACCCGGCTACCTGCGGTTGCCGGAGTCACCGTCACGCCCGTACCCCCTGGTCGTCCTGCTCAACGGCTCCAGCACGGTGAAGGAAGAGACCATCGGCTGGGCGACGCCCTTTCTGCAGCGAGGCCTCGCCGTCCTCGCGCTCGACACGCCGGGCAGCGGCGAGGCCTGGGACCTGGCGCTGGCAGCGCCCGGCCAGGAAGATATCGCCGAGGCGATTTTGGATTTTACGTCGAGCACCCCGGAGCTGGACCCACGGCGTGTGTCGCTTCTCGGCGTGAGTCTGCGAGGCGCCATGGCGGTCCAGCTCGCCAGCTACCTGCCGCAACTCGCGGCGGTGGTAGCGGTGACGCCGCCGTACGATCCTGCTCCGTACCTCCCCTACCTGCATCCCCTCGTCCGGCAAGACGTGGCGTGGACTATCGGGGTAGCGCCGGCGGATCTCCCGAACCTGGCCTCGCACATCTCACTGGTCGAGCCGGTGCGCGCGCTCCGCGTTCCCCTCATGGTCGTCGGGGCCGGCGCCGACCTAGTCGTCCCACCCGCTGAGGCGCTCCGGCTCTATCGTGCGGCTACCTCCCCGAAGTATCTCCTTTTCCTCGATGATGCCAATCACGTCGCGTTCACCCACCTCGAGCATTGGACGGCGGCCGCGGCGGATTGGCTGGCAGGGACGCTGGCGGGGCGATAGCCGGGCGCCGTTCCAACAGCGGCTG
>BEIC01000078.1 GCA_002898875.1 bacterium HR26 | reverse complement strand
CTGCTCCGGCCACTCGATGCCCTCGAAGTTCAGCAGCTCCTCGGCGTAGGCGGTGATCCGCAGGAACCACTGCTCCAGATCGCGGCGATAGACCTCGGCGCCACAGCGCTCGCACCGGCCGTCGATCACCTGCTCGTTGGCCAGCACCGTTTGGTCGTTCGGGCACCACCAGACCGGCGCCAGGGCCCGGTAGGCCAGGCCACGCTTGTAGAATTGCAGGAAGAACCACTGGTTCCAGCGGTAGTACTCCGGCAGGCAGGTGATGATCTCCTTGCTCCAGTCGAACATCGCGCCCATGGAGCGCAGTTGCTCTTTCATCCGCGCGATGTTCTGCATCGTCCAGGTATACGGATGGATGCCGTGCCGGATAGCCGCGTTCTCCGCGGGCAGACCGAACGCGTCGAACCCGAAGGGGAACAGCACGTTGTAGCCGCGCATCCGGCGATAGCGGGCCGCCGCATCGGCCGGCGCGTAGGAGAACCAGTGGCCGATGTGCAGGTTGCCCGAAGGGTATGGGAACATCACGAGGTGATACCACTTGGGACGAGAAGGATCTTCTGTCACGTTCTGGTAGATCCCGGTCTCTTCCCAGACTTTCTGCCATTTCGGCTCGATCACCTGCGGTTCGTAGCTCTCAGTCCGGCGTCTCTTCGCTGTCGTCGCCATCACGAACCTCCATCGCTCTTCCTCACTGGGGTAGTCCGGCTGAACATTTGACGTCATCGCACGCCTCACCGAGGCAGTGCCACAATGGATCGGCCTCCCAGCAGCGGGAGGCCGACCGCAGCTCTTCCTCCTCAGCGGCTACCCAAGACACGGCCTCCCGCCGCTCGCTCCAGCCCCTCTGCGGGGCCGACTAAGCGAGCCACCGAGCCGCCAGTCGGCTGCCCATCGCCAGTTGGTTGGCCGCGTCGCCCACATGCTCCGGCCTCGAGATATCGAATCGGCCCGTCCGCGAAGGGACGGGCCGTGCCGTGGTACCACCCTACTTGACGCCACACCGCTCATCGGTGCCGCGCCCACTCTCTGCGCGATAACGGGCACAACCCGGCGCCGGCTACTCCAACGCTTCACCGGCGCGGCTCTGGGACGAGTTCACGCGCCGGACTCGGACCGGGCTCTCATCAGCTCCCGGCTCGCTGGCCGGCCAGGCGCGCTACTACTTCCCATCGGCGCCTTCACGCAGAATCTAGCAGAACATCTGCCCGGCTGTCAAGCGAGCGGAAGTTAAGGGTTCCACCTCTCGGCCTTCTCGCTCTGCCCATTTCGTCGACTCCACCCCTGCCACACAGGCAAGGAGCATCTTCTGGTAGGCTCTAGAGCGGAGGTGACGCAGGTGCGGTTCGACGTCTTCACGATCTTCCCAGGTATCTTCGCCGGCCCGCTCAGCGAGAGCATCCTCAAGCGCGCGCAGGAGCAGGGGCTGGTCTCGATCCATCTTCACAACATCCGCGACTGGACGACCGACCGCCACCGCTCGGTCGATGACGAGCCGTATGGCGGCGGTCCGGGCATGGTGATGATGGCCCCGCCGATCGTGCACGCGGTGGAGGCAGTCCTCGGGCCGGAGCTGGAGCGAACGCCGATCATCCTGCTCACGCCGTCCGGCGAGGTGTTCAATCAGGACCTCGCGCGCGAGCTCGCCCAGTACCCCCGGCTGGCCCTGATCTGCGGCCGCTACGAGGGGATCGACGACCGGGTACGAATCATTCTCCGTGCCCGCGAGCTATCAATCGGCGACTACGTGCTTACCGGCGGAGAGCTCGCCGCGGCGGTGATCATCGACGTCGTGTCCCGGCTCGTGCCCGGCGTGATCGATCCAGAGTCGCTGGCCGAGGAGTCGCATACCTCCGGGCTGCTCGAGTACCCGCAGTACACCCGGCCGCCGGTGTTCCGTGGCTTGGCCGTACCCGAGGTCCTGCTCAGCGGTAACCATGCCCGCATCGCCGAGTGGCGGCGCCAGCAGGCACTCTGCCGCACCCGCGCCCGGCGGCCCGACTTGCTCGCAAAGGCGCACCTGACCGAGAAGGACTATCGCTTGCTCGAGGGCTGCCCGCCGGACCCGTTTGCGCCACGGGCCGCGCCCTCGGAACCGGCGAGCACCTAGAGGGCTGCAACGATAACCGTGAGCGCGTGTGGAGCAGCCGTCCACGTGATGACAAATGGGAGGAGAGATCGGTGCCGATCGCGCCGCTGCCGATGAACCCGGGCTCGCTGCTGAGCTGGCTCCTGGTCGGCCTGCTGGCCGGCTGGCTCGCCGGACTGTTGACGCGCGGCCGAGGCTTCGGTTGCCTCGGCAACATCGCCGTCGGGCTCTTGGGAGCCGTGGTCGGCGGCTATCTCTTCACGCTGCTCGGATTTCGCGGGCCGACCGGGTTCCTGGGGAGCATCGTCATCGCCTGCATCGGCGCCGCCGCGTTGCTGGTCGTGCTCAACCTGGCTGCACGACCGAGGTAGCGCGGCCAAGTACACAGAGTTCTCACGCGCTGAGAAACAGCGGCTCGGGTAGGAAGGCATGGGCAGCACGGCTCGCGAAATGCTCGTCACCGTGAGAGACCTCGTCAAGGTCTACCGGCAAGGCCGGCGCGAGGTTCCGGCCCTGCGCGGCATCTCGCTCGACATTGCCCGGGGCGAGTGGGTAGCGATCATCGGGCCGTCCGGCTGCGGCAAGTCGACGCTGCTCAACCTGATCGCCGGGATCGATCGCCCGACCTCCGGCTCGATCCAGGTAGCAGGCGAAGAGATCAGCGTGCTGGGCGAGGAGGCGCTCGCCCGCTGGCGGCGCCACAACGTCGGCATCGTCTTCCAGTTCTTCCAGCTCATGCCGACGCTGACTGCGGTCGAGAACGTTGAGCTCCCGCTGGTGCTCGCCCGGCGGCCCGGAGGGAGGCAGCGGGCCATGGAGTTGCTCGAGCAACTCGGGATCGCTCACCTCGCGAACCACCTGCCGAGCGAGCTGTCCGGCGGCGAGCAGCAGCGAGTGGCGATCGCCCGCGCGCTGGCGAACGATCCGGCTCTGCTGCTGGCCGACGAGCCGACCGGCAACCTCGACTCCGAGTCGGGCCGGCAGGTCATGCAGCTCTTCCAGGAGCTGTGGCAGGCGGGCCACACGGTAATCCTGGTCACCCACGATCCGAGCATCGCCTCGTGGGCCGAGCGCGTGGTTGAGCTGCGCGACGGCCAGGTCGCGCGCGATTCGCTGGTCGCGCCTGCCTCTGCGCGAGCGCCGCTGGACTCCCTGCCGGTGCTGAGCGAGCGCGACCGCGGCCAATAGCTCCCCAGGAGTATCCGCTTGTGCATCGTACCCTGCGAGACACGCCGGCCCGGATTGGAGGCTCTCGAGTGATACCCTTGCCGCCTCTTGTTGTTGCATGCTATACTCTCACGTGCAGACAAGCCGGGCCAGGAAGGCCCGGTGGTATAGGCCGAAGTGGCGGAACTGGCAGACGCGCTACGTTCAGGGCGTAGTGGGCGTAAGCCCGTGGGAGTTCAAATCTCCCCTTCGGCACCACCGGTCCGGGAGCGCTTCAGCGCTCCCGCGGGTGACGTTGAGCAGGGCGGTCGCTGGCCTGCTGGCCAGAGGAAAGTCCGAGCTGCACAGAGCGAGGGTGCCTGGCGCAAGTCAGGGCAGCGCTGACCGGTGGCGCTGACAGTCCAGATCGGCACGCCGGCCGAAGCCGGCGTGAGAGCAACAGAGACGATGACCGGACCGGAATGGTCCGGGGTGAAAAGGGCAATCCTCCCCGCAGCAATCTCCGATCGGGCTGCTTGCAGGTTGCTCGCCGAGGCCCGAAGATGAGAGCAGCCGCGGAGGTGACGAAGCGGCCGTCCGCGGGAGACCGCGGGCGAGAGAGATGACCGCCACGAACAGAACTCGGCTTACTCGCTCAACGTCGCCCATTTTTATGCGGTGCCTCTAGCTCAATGGCAGAGCGCTGGTCTGTGGAACCAGTGGTTGCGGGTTCGAATCCCGTGAGGCACCCCGGCTACACCCCGGCGCGCGCCGGGGTGTCTGCTCTCTCGCGGGGTGCCATCAGGGACGTTCCCCTTGGACGATCGCCCACGCCGCCGCGTGTGCCTCATCCAACTGCAGCCTGAGCGCTCGTCTGCTCTCCCAGTGATGCTTCGGGCGCCCCTCTGCCTCTCATCAGGCATCGCTCCACCCGTCACGGGCAGCGGCGCTCGCCCCGAACCCGCACCGCACGTTCACCCGGCCGCTGGTATTACGTCGAATTCGCTCCCCCTACCGTCCGTCCCCAGCTCCCGCTTCGCCGACGTCCCCTTCAGCGACCGGGCTGAGACCCTCCGGCACACGCACACAGCCCGGCCAGAGTACACGTAACCGCGCTCTGTGGTTCCCGACGCTGGGAATTGAACAGGGAGCGGAGCACTGCGGCATGGCAGGCCATGCGACGCCTGGCAGCGCCTGCATCCGGCAGGCCACACTTACTCGCGAGTGGTCTGAAGGGAGCGAGATGGATGGCGAGACGGACCCCGAGGCAGCAAGGCGCTGAGCGGCAGCCCTGGTTGGCCCGCGCCGCTGCGCTTGGCGTCTCGGCGCTCTTCCTACTCGGCATCCTGGCCGGGTCAATGTCGCAGTGCGGCGCGCCCTCCCCCGCGACCGAGGAGCCCCGAGCGATCGAGATCACGATCACCCCCGGCGCCGAGGAGGCACGGCTACGCCAGCGACTCGCCGAGAACCCCGAGGATGTCGGCGCGATGATGGCTCTGGCCGACCTGCTGAGCAACACCGGCCGCGGCATCGAGGCCGTCGAGCTCTACGAGCAGGCGATCCAGCTTCGGCCGGACGATCCAGGGCTACGCCTGGCCCTGGGCCGGACGCTCCTGCGCTATGGCTACTACGCGGATGCCGAAGTCCAGCTCCAGCGAGCACACGAGCTGGATGAGAGCGACCCCGCGCCGCTGTACTTCCTGGGGCAGGTCTACGAGTCCCGCTCGCCCCCGGACACCGACCAGGCCCGCGCGATGTACGAGCAGGTCGTCGAGATGGCCCCCGACTCCCCTTATGGCCGCCTGGCGCGCCAGCGGCTGGATGCCCTCCAGTGAGCGTTGACAGGCTGGTAAGATGGACACCGCTGGGTGTTGAGGTTTTCCGTGCTCGTGAGGGAGACAGATATGTCGCACCCGGGAGAGTCCGCGCCGATCAGCCAAGAGCTTTTGCAGATCCTCGCCTGCCCTGCCTGCAAGTCTCCCGTTGAGCTGAGGGGCGATCGTCTCGTCTGCCAGGGTTGCGGGCGGCGCTACCGGATCGAGGACGGCATCCCGATCATGCTCATCGATGAGGCTGAGCCCCCGGAGGCCGCTGGGCCGGCAGGCTGAAGCCCCGGCAATCTTCGAACACCTGTTCGTCCTCGCGTATACTTGTCCAGAGCCACCCACCCTCGACGGTGATGGGGGAGAGCTGATGGGAGCGCGGATGGTATCCGGCCTGCGCCGGGAAGACGACCAACCGATCGAGGCAACGCTGCGGCCGCGCCGGCTCAGCGAGTACATCGGGCAGGACAAAGTGAAGGAGGGCCTGGCCATCGCCATCCGCGCTGCCCAGGAGCGCGGCGAGCCGTTGGATCACCTGCTCTTCTATGGCCCGCCTGGCCTCGGCAAGACGACGCTGGCCGGGATCATCGCGGCCGAGATGGGGGTCAACCTCCGGGTTACGACCGGACCGGCGATCGAGCGTGCCGGCGATCTGGTCTCGATCCTGACTAACCTCAGCCCCGGCGACGTACTCTTCATCGATGAGATTCACCGCCTCAACCGCCTGGTCGAAGAAGTCCTCTACCCGGCGATGGAGGACTTCGTCGTCGATATCGTGATCGGAAAGGGTCCGGCCGCCCGGAGCATGCGGCTGAGCCTGCCGCGCTTCACACTCGTCGGCGCGACCACCCGGCTGGCTCTGCTCACCTCACCGCTGCGCGACCGCTTCGGTTCGACCTACCGGTTGGACTTCTACGACCAGGCGGCAATGATCCAGATCCTGAATCGCGCCGCCAAGATCCTCGACATCGCGCTCACATCGGAAGGGGCCGAGGAGATCGCTCGACGCTCCCGCGGCACTCCGCGGGTCGGCTTGCGGCTCCTCAAGCGCGTGCGCGACTTCGCCCAGGTGCGCGCCGATGGGGTGATCACCGGTGAGGTCGCACAGACCGCGCTGGCGATGCTGGCTATCGACGAACTAGGCCTGGATGAAGTCGACCGGCTCATCCTCCGCGCCATCATCGAGAAGTTCGACGGCGGACCGGTCGGCGTCCAGACGCTGGCGGCGGCGACCAGCGAGGAGGTCGACACCATCGAGAGCGTCTACGAGCCGTATCTGCTCCAGCTCGGCTTCCTGCAGCGTACGCCACGCGGGCGCGTCGCCACTCGCCGGGCCTACGAGCACCTCGGCATCCCCTTCCCTGCCGAGCGTGTGCCGATCCAGGCATCGTTCCTGGCCGACGAGGAGGACACCGAGCTCTGAGCGACGACATGACGATGGGAGAGCCGATCCGGCTGTCCGACTACGACTACGAGCTTCCCCCTGAGCTCATCGCCCAGCAGCCGATCGAGCCGCGCGACGCGGCCCGGCTCCTGGTGTTGGACCGCCGAACCGGCCGGATCGAACACCGTATCTTCCGCGAGATCGGAGACTACCTCCAGCCTGGCGATCTGCTCGTCGTCAACGACTCCCGCGTGCTACCGGCCCGGCTCTTCGGGCGCCGCGGCACCGGGGGCCAGGTCGAGCTCCTGCTCCTCCAGGCCCGCGGCGATGGGAACTGGGAGGCACTCGCCCGGCCAGCGCGCCGGCTCCGGCCGGGTGAGGTGCTCACGATCCTGCCCCGGGAGAGCGGGCTGGCCGAGCCGGCACCGGCGACCATCCTCGAGCGGTTGGAGGAGGGGAGGGTCCTCGTCCAGCTCCCGGCCCAAGTGCTCGACGCGCTCGATCGCTACGGGCACGTGCCACTGCCGCCGTATATCCGCCAGGCACTGCGCGACCCCGAGCGCTACCAGACCGTCTATGCCCGCGAGCTCGGCTCGGTCGCCGCGCCTACAGCAGGCTTGCACTTCACCCCGGAGCTTCTGGAGCGCCTCCAGCGCTCGGGGGTCGGGCTGGCGCGCGTGACGCTGCACGTCGGCCTAGGGACATTCAAGCCGGTCCAGGTCGAGGATGCGCGCCAGCACCGGATGCACGCCGAGTGGTATCACGTGCCGGCCGAGACCCTCTCCGCGATTCGCTCGACCAGAGAACAGGGGCGCCGGGTGGTCGCCGTCGGGACGACGTCGGCACGCTCGCTGGAGTCGATCTCGGATCGACTCGGCGAGCAGGGGGATCTCACCGGCTGGACCGACCTCTTCATCGTGCCCGGCCACCACTGGCGAGTGGTCGACGCGTTGATCACGAACTTCCACCTGCCGCGCAGCACGCTGCTCCTGCTCGTCTGCAGCTTCGCCGGCCGCGAGCTGATCTTCCGGGCCTACCGGGAGGCAGTCGAGCGGGGCTACCGCTTCTACAGCTTCGGCGACGCAACGCTCATTCTCTAGGGAAAGACGTCTAGCAAAGCGGCCCAGGTTCGGGTAGGCTGTTCAACAAGCAATCCTCGCCGGCCCGACGAATCTCCTGGGCCGGCGCCCCGGTCGTCAGCGCCGACGACCACCCTCACCGCGTCGACGATGACGCGCCAACTGCGCAAGCGAGACCCGGGACAGGAGGGGGTATACCGCATGGCGACCATAACTGCGAAAACCGCACCCTCGAAGCTGATCGACTCTGCATTCCAGGATCTCGGTGAGGTGCATCGCAATCTCTCCACCGCCGTCCTCTACGAGCACGCCCTGCGTCGCGGCGAGGCCACGCTCTCGGCCGACGGGCCGCTGGTATGCCTGACCGGCAAGCGCACCGGCCGTTCCCCGAAGGACAAGTTCATCGTGCATGAACAGTCCTCAGTCGACGAGGTCTGGTGGGAAGGCAACCAGCCGTTCGACCCCGGTCGGTTCGACCAGTTGCTACACCGCGTCGCTGCCTACCTCCAGGGCCGTGAGCTGTACATGCAGGACCTGTTCGTCTGTGCCGACCCACGCTATCGCCGGGTCGTCCGCGTCGTCACCGAGCTGGCCTGGCACAGCCTCTTTGCGCGCAACCTGTTCATCCGGCCCAAACCGGGGGCTCGACTCCCGGCTCCCGAGCTTACTGTGATCTGCGTGCCCGGCTTCCGGGCCATTCCGGAGATCGACGGAACGAGGTCTGAGACCTTCATCATCCTCAACTTCGCGCGCCGGATAGTGCTGATCGGCGGTACCGGCTACGCAGGTGAGATCAAGAAGTCGGTCTTCACGGCGCTGAACTTCTACCTCCCCCGCCAGGGCATCCTCACCATGCACTGCTCGGCCAACGTCGGCCCGCGCGAAGATACCGCGCTGTTCTTCGGCCTCTCCGGCACCGGCAAGACGACGCTCTCCACCGACCCCGAGCGACCGCTGGTCGGAGACGACGAGCACGCCTGGACAGATCAGGGCATCTTCAACCTCGAGGGCGGCTGCTACGCGAAGACCATCCGGATCTCCGCCGAGCACGAGCCGGTGATCTACGCGGCATCGAAGCGCTTCGGTACTGTCCTCGAGAACGTCGTCGTCGACCCGGTGACGCGCGAGATCGACTTCGACGACGACTCGATCACCGAGAACACGCGCGCGGCCTACCCGATCGACTTCGTGCACCCGCACGTCGAGGCCGGCGTGGCCGGTCACCCGCGGACGATCTTCTTCCTCACCGCCGACGCCTTCGGCGTCCTGCCGCCGATCAGCCAGCTCAGCGTCGAACAGGCGATGCACTACTTCCTCTCGGGATACACGGCGAAGGTTGCCGGCACCGAGGTCGGGCTGACCGCGCCGCAGGCGACGTTCAGTACCTGTTTCGGCGCCCCCTTCTTGGCCCTGCCGCCCTCGGTCTACGCCGAGCAGCTCGGCGAGCGTATCCGTAAGCATGGCGCGCGTGTCTGGCTGGTCAATACCGGCTGGACCGGTGGACCGTACGGGGTCGGTCACCGGATTCCGATCGCCTACACTCGGGCGATGGTGCACGCTGCGCTCGACGGCTCGCTCGACGAGGTGCCGAAGTCGCTGGACCCGATCTTCGGGGTGCTCGTCCCCGAGCATTGCCCGGGGGTACCGGACCGAATCCTGCAGCCCCGCAATACCTGGCAGGACCCCGACGCCTACGACGCGCAGGCGAGGAAGCTGGCTGCGATGTTCCGGGAGAACTTCGCCCGCTTCGAGGGGTCGGTCGCCCGCGACATCGTCGAGGCGGGGCCGCAAGCGTAAGGCCGTCTCACGGAAGGAGCTCGAGCCGGAGCGCTCATCGGCGCCGGAGGGCATGCAGGGCCACCAGCAGGCGCTCGAGATCCTCCGGGCCAGTGAAGTAGGCGCAGGAGACGCGCACCGCATCGGGTACCTGAACACGCCGCTGGATGATAGCGTAGTCGTCCCACAGCCTCCGGCTCAGCTCCAGGCCGCTCCACCCCTCGACGCCGAAGGTGATCAGGCCGGAGCTATCCTCCCAACGCCACGGCGAGTGGAGCATCACCCCCCGCTCTGCGGCCAGCGCCTCCTTGAACGCCGCGCTTGTGGTCGCCAGGTGCCGCTCGATCGCTTCCCAGCCGAGCCCGCCCAGGTACTCGATGGCTGCGGTGAGCGCGGCATAGTCGTGAAGGTTGCGCGTGCCGTACTCGAAGCGCCGCGCGCTCGCGACGAAGGCCCACGGCGCCCAAGCCGGGTCCTCTCCCAGCAGCCGGCGGTCGAAGGGCGGAGCGGCCGCCCCCTCGCCGATTAGCGGCGGCTCCAGGAGTTGAAGGCGGTCGGCGCGCACGTAAAGAAAGCCAGTTCCCTTCGGCCCGCAGAGCCACTTGTGCCCGTTGCCCGTGGCAAAGTCGCAGCCGATCCGCCGGACATCGACCGGGAACTGGCCCACCGACTGCGCGCAGTCGATCAGGGTCAGGATGTCCCGCTCGCGACAGTAGGCACAGATCGCCTCGATAGGCAGGCGCGCACCGGTCTCGCAGGAGACGTGGCTGACCACCACCAACCGTGTCGCCGGGCGCACGGCCTGCACGAACCGATTGAACGTCGCTTCTGGATCCGACGAGACCGCGAAGAACGACAGGCGGCCCCGTCCCCGGCGCTGGGCCAGCGCCCACGGCAGGAGAACCGCCGGGTGCTCCTGGTCGGTCGTCAGCACGAGGTCGTCCGGCCCGAGCGGCAGGCTCGCGGCGACGAGCGCCACGCCGTCGGTGGCGTTGCGCGTGAGCGCGATCTCGTCTGGCTCGGCGCCGATGAGCCGGGCGACAGTGGCCCGCGCCCGCTCGTACCCTTCCCGCGCCGCGCGCTCGGCCACGTGGCCGCCGCGCTCGTACTGTGTCACCGCTGCGAGGTGCGCAGCCAGTACAGATTCGGCCATGATGCCCACGGTGCCAGTGTTGAGATAGGTGACCTCCTCGAGGACCGGCAACGCGCGCCGGACGGCCGCCAGGTCGTAGCTATTCGGGCTGGACATTCCTCTCCCCTCCCCAGGTTCGTCCCGACACCCCGCTGGGTACCACCGCCGCGCGGGCACGTCAA
>BEIC01000077.1 GCA_002898875.1 bacterium HR26 | reverse complement strand
TACCAGCCGTACGGGATGTTGCGGCGGGGGTTGAGCAGGGGGAAGATCGGCTTGTCGCACACTGCCCGGACCCGCTGCCATAGCCGCTCCAGCTCCGCCGGCACGAGGTAGGGCCGGAGCAGTCGCTCCAGGAGCGACCGGTGACGGAGCGCGTGCCGGAGCGGAGTGAGCAGCTCCGGGCCGATGACCTCGCCGCAGAAGTCCCAGAGGACAGTCCGCAGCTTGGGATCGACATGGAACGTGAGGCCGTGATCGATTCCCCAGACTCGCCGGTCGTAGCGGCCGATGAAGTAGTGGCTTGCCTTGCGGTCGGCGTTGTTCGTGATCAGGTCGAAGAGCGCGATCTGCCGCAGCTCCTGGTCCCGGCAGCGCTGGCCGGCTCGACCGCGCAGCGGCGTCTCATCGGGCTCGATGTAGAGCTGGACCGTGCCGATCCCGTGTGGGCCGTCGCGAATGACAGTCGGCGGGATGAAGTACCAGCCCAGCGCGCGGCTGAACAAGTACGAGGCATACTCGCGCTTGTAGAGCGTGCCCGACGGGAAGTCCCACAGCGGTACCTCGCCGCGACGGGGCTTGTACACCGCCACCAGCGGCTCGGCGCCTGCCGGCTCGAGCATCACGGCGAAGGTGTAGTTCGATCCCCACGGGAGTAACTGGCAGTCCGTGATCGGGGCGTCAGCAAGCCAGCGCAGGATCTGGCGCCGGTGGACCCGCCCGTGCTCCAACTGCACAGAGTGACCATCTCGGCGGTGATGTAGAGCGCGCTCGGTCATGAGCACCCACGGCCCGTACCTGATCCCGTTCCTGGCACGAGTAACGATACCATGTCCCCGGCGGGAGCTTGGTGCAGGGACGGCGTGCGGGGTAGGATTAGCATGGCACGAGGCCATCCTGCATGCGGAGCGGGTGCGGTGCCGGGATCAGCCCCGGCGATCTGGGCCAGGGACGAACTCCACCGCGTGGCGTTACCCTAGACAGGGATGGCACAATTCCTGAGCAGCGGTCCGGTATGGCACGACGCATACGGGGCGCCGCGAGCGAGAGGTGCCCGTTGCGTCGCCAGGGCTGTGGCAGAGTACGGATCAGTGGGACAGGGTGAGGACGGGTGAAGGTTACGGTCGAACGACTGCCGCAGAGTGCAGTGCGCCTGGACATCGCCGCCGATCCTGAGGAGTTCGAGCGGGCGTTCGAGCGCGCGTTCCGGCGCATCAACCAGCAGGTCGCCATCCCTGGTTTTCGCCCAGGCCGTGCGCCGCGAGCCCTGGTGGAGCGGCGGCTCGGGCGCGAGGTGATCGTCCACGAGGCGCACCACGAGTTGATGGATCAGCTCTACCGCAAGGCCCTCGAGCAGGAGGAACTGGTGCCGGTCTCGGAGCCGGTCGTCGTGGTCTACCAGGACGAGCCGCTGGCCTTTCGGGTCGAAGTCCAGGTCTATCCGCGAGTTGAGCTGAACGACTATCGATCGGTGCGCGTGGAGCCACGGGAGGTCAGCGTCACCGGCGAAGAGGTCGACCAGGTGCTCGAAGACTTGCGGAAGTCGCAGAGCGTGTGGGTCGAGCCGGAGAAACCGCGACACCCGACGACCGGCGACCAGGTGACGATCGATCTCCAAGCCTTCGAGGGCGAGGAGCCGTTCCAGTCCCCGCTGGAGGGCGTGCCCTTCGTGCTGGGCGAGAGCTCGCTCTTCCCACAGATCGAGGAGGCGATCCGTAACCTGCTGCCCGGCGAGAGCGCCGAGTTCGACATCGCCTTTGCCGAGGACGACGAGCGAGTGAATCCCGACCTGCGCGGCAAGACGCTCCACTACAAGGTCACGCTGCGTGAGGTCAAGGAGCGCGAGCTGCCCGAGTTGGACGACGAGTTCGCGCGTTCGGTCGGCGACTTCCAGAGCCTCGACGACCTACGCCAGCGCATCCGCGACGACTTGCTCCGCCAGAAGGCGCAGGCTGCCCGGAGCGAGGTCGTCAACGAGGCCGTGGAGAGGCTGACCGAGTTGGCGACGGTCGACATCCCCCCGGCCATGGTCGAGCGCCAAGTGGAACTTCAGATCGAGCGCCTGCGCGAAGACTTGCGGCAGCAGGGCTCGAGCCTCGAGGAGTATCTCCGCCTCAGCCAGAAGTCGCTCGACGATCTGAAGGCGGAGCTGCGTCCTGGAGCTGAGGAGCGGTTACGGCAATTCCTGGTGCTCGAGTCCTTTGCGAAGGTCGAAGGCATCGAGGTGACAGACGATGATCTCGAGGCGGAGATCGAGCGGCTGAGCGCGGCGAGCGAGAACCCCGAGCAGATGCGCTCGATCTACGGCTCCCCCTACTTCCGAGACCTGATCGGCGACGAGCTGCAGAGCCGCAAGGTGACCGAGCGCCTGATCGAGATCGCGACCGAGGGGCGCGGCGCTGTCATCGGTGAGGCAGCCCGCCTGCTCGAGCCGCAAGAGGTCATCGAGGAGACGGAGGGAGAAGAGGATCAGACCGCTGCGGATGTGGCCGAGGCAGCGCCGGCGGAGCCGGCCGAGGTCTCGGAAGAAGAGAAGCCGGCTGCCAGTGCCGGAGAGCCGGGAGAGGAGTCGGAGGAGCCGGTAACGATTCGAGAGGAAGCACGGGACGCGCAGTGAGGCTTTTCAAGACGCGTGTGGAACCACGCTGACCAGGAGGCACCCAACGATGGAGTGGTATCGGACACCACAGAACCTCATTCCGATGGTGATTGAGACGACGAGCCGGGGCGAGCGTGCCTACGACATCTACTCCCGCCTGCTTCGCGATCGGATCGTCTTCCTCGGGACTCCGATCGACGACCAGGTGGCCAACGCGATCATTGCCCAGCTTCTGTTCCTCGCCCACGAGAACCCGGAGCAGGACATCAAGCTGTACATCAACAGCCCGGGCGGGCTGGTCTACGCCGGGCTCGCCATCTACGACACGATCCAGATGATCGAGCCCGATGTGGCGACGTACTGCATCGGCATCGCAGCCAGCATGGCGGCGGTGCTGCTGGCTGCGGGAGCCAAGGGGAAGCGTTTCGCGCTGCCACATTCGCGCGTGCTGATCCACCAGGGGACGTCTGGCTTCCGTGGCTCGGTGCCGGACATCGAGATCCAGGCGCGCGAGACGATCACGCTGACGACCAAGCTCACCGAGCTGCTTGCCTTCCACACTGGCCAGTCGTTTGAGCGCGTCAAGCGCGACACCGAGCGGGATTACTTCATGTCGGCGCAGGAGGCCAGGGAGTACGGGATCGTCGATCACGTCCTCGAGTCGCCGAAGCTCGTCGGCGTGTAGCCTGGAGGATAGAGGGGCGGGAGCGCGAGGATGTCCACAACGCGCGGAGGCCGGATCTTCTACCGCTGCTCCTTCTGCGGCAAGAGCCAGGAGGAAGTGCGCCGGTTGATCGCCGGCCCGAACGGCGTATATATCTGCGACGAGTGTGTGCAGCTCTGCCGGGAGATCATCGAAGAGGAGTCACCGCCTCGCCGCTCCGCCCCATCGCTCACCCACATCCCGACGCCGAAGAAGCTGTACGAGCAACTCAGCCAGTACGTCATCGGCCAGGACCGCGCCAAGAAGATCCTGTCGGTCGCGGTCTACAACCACTACAAGCGCGTCCTGATGGGCGACGACGATGAGGTCGAGCTGCAGAAGAGCAATATCCTGCTGCTCGGCCCGACCGGCAGCGGCAAGACACTGCTGGCGCAAACGCTGGCCAAGCTGCTCGACGTTCCCTTCTCGATCGCCGACGCGACGGCGCTCACCGAGGCAGGCTACGTCGGCGAGGATGTCGAGAACATCCTGCTTCGATTGATCCAGGCAGCCGGCGGCGACGTGCAGCGTGCCCAGACCGGCATCATCTACATCGACGAGATCGACAAGATCGCCCGCAAGGGCGACAACCCCTCGATCACTCGCGACGTCTCGGGCGAAGGTGTCCAGCAGGCGCTGCTGAAGATCATCGAAGGGACGATCGCCAACGTGCCGCCGCACAGCGGCCGCAAACATCCCCATCAGGAGTACATCCAGATCGACACCCGCAACATCCTCTTCATCTGCGGTGGCGCCTTCGAGGGGCTGGCCGAGATCATCCGGCGGCGCATCGGCAAGGACTCGACCATCGGCTTCGGCAAGACCAAGCAGCAGCGCCAGCGCGAGGAGAATGTGCTCCACTACGTGACGCCCGACGACCTCCTCAAGTTCGGCCTCATCCCCGAATTCATCGGCCGGCTGCCGATCGTCGCGGCGCTCGACCCGCTGACGCACGAAGATCTCATCCGGATCTTGGTCGAGCCGAAGAACGCGGTCGTCAAGCAGTATCAGAAGATCTTCGCGCTCGACAACGTGGAGCTGGTCTTTACCGACGACGCCCTGGAGGCGACGGCTGTGCTGGCCGAGCAGCGCAACACCGGCGCGCGCGGTTTGCGCACCACGATCGAGGACGTACTCCTGGACGTGATGTACGAGCTGCCCTCGATGCGCGGTGTGCGCAAGTGCGTGATCACCGGCGACGTGATCTACCGCCGTCGACCGCCGCTACTGCTCGCCGAGAACGATGAGCCACTGGAGAACTACCAGGAGACGGCCTGACCTCACTGCAATGGCGCACGCGCGGCCGGCAAGGCGTATAACAAACTGTAGGGGCGAATAATCATTCGCCCCTACAGTTTTATAGAACAATCTCGGCGAGGACCGGTTCTGACAGCAAAGCTACCCGGCGGCGAAGCCAGCATTTGGCCGGTGCCATTGCCAATCCCGTTTGTCTGCCAGTGAGCGCGACTCGAGACGAGCGCGAGCTGCTCTGGCTCGTCGCCCTCGACAGGGCGCGGCTACCGCAGGTGCTTGCGCCGGCTCGGGCTGCGCGAGCGCATAAACTCCAGCACGTCCTTCAGGTGCTCGCGGTAGTGCTCGTATGTGTCTCCCGCCACGAGATCTCGCGTCAGCACGGGCGTGGTCTCGAGAAGCTGCATCAGCTCGGCATGCGTCCGATCGTACTCCTGTCGCACCTCGTCGATTGGCTTCTGTGCCTGGCGCCGTACCGCCTCGGCGTTGAAGCTGTCGACATCCAGCTCCGCTTCGTCCAGCTCAGAGGTATCCCGGCCCTCTTCCATGGCGCGAATCCGCTCAATGAGCAAGCGTTCCCAGGCAGTGATGTGAGCCATGAGGTCCTTGAACGACCAGGTCCCCACGGTGTTTGGCTCGACGAGCTCATGCTCGCTCAGGCCAAAGAGCGCCTTGCGTAGCTCGAGCCAGCTCTCGGCGATGTCGCGAAGGATGGCGATCCGCTCCTGCGTGCTGATGGTCATGGTTCACCCCCTTCAGGCGTCGGTTCTCGCGGGAGAGCGTACCACGCCAGAGCCAGGGCTCGTCCAGCAGCCGGCGGGTGGGCAGTACAATGAGGCCAGTTTAGGGATTTGCCTGGTGGAGAGGAGTTGGGCCGTGAGGCGCGTCGTCGTGACTGGGGGGGTACTGGCGTTCGAGGATGGACCGGTTCGAGCTGACCTCGTCATCCACGATGAGCGGATCGCGGCCATCACGCTTGATGCATCCGAGATCGAGGCGGATGAGCGGATCGATGCCACCGGGCTGATCGTGACGCCGGGCGGTATCGACGTGCACACCCATTTCAAGGAGCCGGCCGACCCGCTGCTCGAGGGCTTCACGAGCGGAAGCCTCGGAGCGATCGCCGGAGGCGTCACGACAGTGGTGGAGATGCCCCAGGCCACGCCGCCGTCCAGTCGCGGCGAGCATATCCGAGAGAAGCGAAGGCTGGGCGAAGCGCACAGCATCGTCGACTTCGCGCTCTGGGGCGCAGCGATCAACCAGCCGCTGGAGCAGATCGACGAGATGCTCGATGAGGGGATCGTGGGCATCAAGTCGTTCATGGCCGGGTCCAGCCCAGGATTTCCGGCTGCGACCGACGACACGCTGCTCCAGGTGTTCCGGCGCCTGGCCGGCACCGGCGTCCCCTACGGCCTGCACGCCGAGAACGACGACCTGCTCCAGGCCGGCATCGCCCGCATGCAGGCGCTGGGACGGAAGGATCCGCTGGCGCACGCCGAGTCCAGGCCGCCGATCGTCGAGGTCGAGGCTGTCCACCGTGCGCTCTTCTTTGCCGAGCAGACCGGCGGGCATGCCTACATCGTCCACTGCAGCACGGTGGGGGCACTGGAACTGGTGCAGGCGGCGCGCGCCCGGGGCGTTCACGTCTCGGTCGAGACGTGCCCCCAGTACCTGACGCTCTCTGCGGAGGATCTGGTCCGGCTGGGGCCGTTCGGACGTTGCGCGCCGCCACTCCGCTCGGCTTCCGAGGTCGAGGGGCTCTGGCGATTCCTCGTCGATCGCACTATCGATGTCGTTTCCTCCGACCACTGCGGTTACACCGTCGAGAGCAAGCAGGCCGGATGGGATGATATCTGGCAGGCGCCGCTGGGCCTCTCCGGCATCCAGACGCTGTTTCCCATCACCTTCGACGAGATGGTCAACCGGCGCAAGCTCCCGCTAGAGGACTTCGTCCGTGTTTCGGCCGCTAACCCGGCGCGGATCTTCAGCCTCTACCCGCGGAAGGGGTGCATCCGGGTCGGCGCCGATGCCGACCTCGCGTTCTACGACCCGCGAGAACAGTGGACGGTCCAGGCCGGCGATCTGCTCCACCGGAACAAGTGGACGCCCTTCGAGGGGCGTGCGATCGGCTGCCGGGTGGTGCGCACGATGATCCGCGGGCGTGTCGTCTACTGCTGGGACGGTGAACACCGCGTCAGCGCCGAGCCGGGCTACGGCCGCTTCCTGCCGCGTGGCTACGGGCGGTCCGACTGAGCCGGGCGCATCCCGGAGGGGTGTAGCTGGGGGCGAAATGCTGCCCGCTCGACACAGCGCGCCGGGGCGTAGCGTCGCGCGCCCCGGCGCGTGCACTCGCTCGAGCGGGTCAACTGCCGGCTAGTCGCGGCGCTGCATGCCAGTAACCAGGCTGATCCAGTACAGGAGCTGGAGCAGGGCGGCCAGGAAGCCAGCGATGTAAGTCAACGCCGCCGCGTTCAAGACCTGGCGATTCTGCTCGTACTCCGTGCGGTCGACCAGCCCCATGGTGGTGAGCATCTGCATGGCGCGGCTGCTCGCGTTGAACTCGACCGGCAGGGTCACCAGCGCGAACAAGGTGCCGGCCGAGAAGAAGGCGATCCCGAGCCAGGCCAGCCCGCTTGCCCCGATCACGATGCCGGCCAGGATCATGATCCAGCCGATGTTCGAGCCGAGCGTCGCCGCCGGCACGAGCGCCGAGCGGAGCTGGAGCGGCACGTAGCCGACCTTGTGCTGGATCGCATGGCCCGCCTCGTGCGCCGCAATTCCCAGCGCCGCGACCGAGCGACCGCCGTAGACCGGCATCGAGAGGCGCAGCACCCGACGCCGCGGGTCGTAGTGGTCGCTCAGCTCGCCCGGTGTAAGCTCAACCGATACGTCGTAGAGGCCGTTGGCGTCGAGGATCATCCGGGCGACCTGAGCGCCGGTCAACCCCTGGCGGTTCGGCACGTTCCGGTACTTGCCGAAGGTCGACTGCACGCGCCACTGGGCGAAGAGCAGCAAGAGCAGCGCCGGGGCCATGAAGACGATGTACATCGGATCGAAGAAGAACATCCCGCTGGCTCCTTTCTGGTCGGCAACGGATCGCTCCACACGCCCGGACGGGCTACTACTGCCAGTGACCGCGGAGCCTTCCGATCGCTGCCCCGCGGTCGACCGTCGTGTAGAACTTCCCGCTCCATGAGTATGGCCTAAAGCCCCACTCATGTTCAAGCCCGTTTTCGGGTTGGCTGTCCTCTCCTCGCGGGACGAGACGGTAGGCCAGAGCAGCGTGAGCATGCAGAATCCGAGGCGAAGCCGAACAGTGCGCCCGTACAAGGGTAGGATTGAGCGGTGTTGGCCGAAGGCGGTGGCCCGAGCTATGTGGGAAACGAGGGAGCATGAACGACGAGCAGCAGGGCCTGCAACAGGTCGAGCAGTACATGCGCGCGGTCATCGAGCGCGCAGAGAGCAGTGGGATCCTCGGGGAGCGGCCCACGCTCCCGCTCTATCGCGTCTTAGCCTATCACCTCGGGTGGGCGGATGAACGGTTGCACCCGGTGCGGGTGGAGGGGGGCAAGCGCATCCGCCCACTGCTGTGCCTGCTCTGCTGCCAGGCTGCCGGGGGTGACCCAGCGGCGGCGGCCCCGGTGGGCGCCGCGATCGAGCTGCTGCACAACTTCACGCTGATTCACGACGATATCCAGGATCGCAGTCGGACGCGCCGTCATCGGCCGACCGTCTGGGCACTCTGGGGCGAGGCCCAGGCGATCAACGCCGGCGACGCGATGTTCGCCCTCAGCCAGCTCGCCCTGCTCGAGGCAGCCGATCGACTGCCGTCAGACTCGCTCACGCTGCTGCTCAAGGCGTTCAACGAGACGACGCTGCGCATCGTGGAAGGGCAGGTGCTCGACCTCAGCTTCGAGGAGCGGCCCTCGGTCAGCGTGACCGAGTACCTGGCCATGATCCGGGGCAAGACAGCCGCGCTGACGACCTTTGCCGCTTGGGCCGGGGCACTGGTGGCCGGTACTGACCTCGACCGCCTGGAACGCTTCCGGCGGTTCGGCGAGGCACTCGGGTTGGGCTTCCAGATCCAGGACGACTACCTCGGGATCTGGGGCCGGCGCGAAGAGACGGGGAAGGAGCCGGCCGACGATATCCGACGCCGGAAGAAGAGCTTGCCGATCGTTCTGCTGCTCGAAGCGGCGAGCCGGCCGGATCGCGAGTTCCTCGATGCGCTCTGGAGCCGGCCTGAGGTGAGCGACCAGGCTGTCGCGCAGGTGCTGGGGCTCCTGGAGCGCTACGGGGTTCGCGAGCGCGTCCGCGCCGAGGTGGAGCGGCTGCACCGGGAAGCCCAAGCCCTCCTCGAGGAGGCGGCCTCGCCGGGGCCGGCGCGCGATGCCCTGGCAGCGCTGCTGGACCGGCTCGCAACGCGCTCTGTCTAGACCCCCTCAGGCTACCCAACCGGCCAGGAACGCATCGGGACGTTGCTCGAGAGACCGTCATGCCGGTTCCGGAGCACGATGTGTGCAGGAGGCCCATCCGGACTGGTAGGGGCGAGGTCCCCGAGACTCCTTCAGCCCACTGAGCGCGCGAGGTCGATCAGCGAGGGGAGCCGGGGCGCGATCTCCTCCCGCTCCAGCAGGCGCAGCGTGCCCTCCACCAGGCCGAAGGCGCCCGTCAGCATCATGTCGCCGAACGGCGCCGCCTCGTAGTAGCCCAGGCCGCGCGCCAGCTTGCGATTCGGACCGGTGACGGCGACGAAGTCGAAGATCCCCGCGTGTCTGTATGCCGGATCGAAGGCGGCGCCGTGCCCGCCGCTGGCAGCGACCTCTTCGTGGGTCAGCCGGCCGCGCTGGAGCTGTTCGACGAGGTGAGCCAGGATCGCGGGAGTGATACCACCAGTATGGTGCTCGAAGAGCCCGTAGACGCGCTGGCCACGGACGGCCACGCCGAAGGTGTGCATGTTGCCGATGTTGACCAGGACGGCGCCGCTTTCCCCGGCGGCGCGTGCCACCACCGGGTCGCAGAGGCTGCCCAGGACGGCGGCTGCGCCGGTATCCATCATCACCGCCCCGGGCAGTAGCCGGCGCGCGGCTTGCATCCGGATCATGTACTCCGGCGGCTCCCGATAGACCATGTCGTGCAGGTGGCCACCGCGCGCGAGCAGGCCCTGGAGGAACTCGTAGCGGAACTCCCGGCCACCGGCGTTGGGCAGATAGCCGTGGTCCTGAACGGCGACGGCGAAGAGCGAGGGGAGCCGTACCTCGAAGCCCTGCAGCGCCTGGCGGAGGCCGGCTATATCGACGTCCCCGAGCCAGACCACTTCGGCGCCGGGGGGCGGCTCCTCGCGTACCTCGATCCCGAGCGCCCTAACCCGGTCGAGATCGTTGTGGACCGTCCGGGCCGGCCCCGGCGCGGCGTAGACCGGGAGGCCCTCCTGCAGATGCTCGAGAATCGCCTCAGTGCTGGCACCGCCGCCCATCAGGCTGCCAGCCAGGTAGAGCGGCCGGCCGCGTCTGGTGACTTCGCGGATTCGAGCGGCGACCACGCACGGTTGGGAGGGGAGCACCAGCTTGACGCAATTCTCCGGCTCACGGTCGCTCTCATAGAGGAAGATGTCCTGGGTACCGGCGCCTACGTCGATTGCTAGGATGCGGATCGGTAGCTCCATAGCGCCTCCTCGCGCTGCGATACGTGGCTACCTTTCGATCAAGTATGCCAACCTGCGGACGTAGCGCGCGGGGTCGTCGCAGGGTCTGGTCGGGTCGGCCGGTTCAGCCGCCAGCTCGATAAGCACGACCTCGGGGGGTGCCAGGAAGCGCAGCGGAAGCGTCGTGGTGCCGATGCCGGAACTGACGTAGAGCAGCGTGCCGCGCTCCCAGTGCAAGCCGCGCTGCTGTCGTGAGGGGGCCCGGCCGCGCGAGCGGTCGAGGTACCACGCGGCATCCAGCGGGGTCAGCCTCGACCAGGGAGAGAGGCAGATCTGCCCGGCGTGCGTGTGGCCGCTCAGCATCAGGTGCGCGACCCCGCTCGGTAGCCGATCGACGATCAGCGGCGCGTGGGTGAGCAGGATCG
>BEIC01000076.1 GCA_002898875.1 bacterium HR26 | reverse complement strand
CGGTCATGTCTCCGCTGAACTATACCATGGCTTATGCCACGACGCTGGCCTTCGGATACCTCGAAGGTCGATCACGTGTGTGCCCGTATCCGCCCTGCAGCGCTCTCGACGCGGTGGCCCGCGGAGCTGAAGCTCCGCGCTTACCAGGCAAAGCCGGCTGGCACGGCTGAAGGGGGCAGCCCCTTTCGAGAGGGCGTGGGACTTGAGTTCGGTGCTTCCGCGCCGACCAGGCAGGCGGGCGCCCGACCGCGCCCAAACGGTTCGACCTTCAGTCAGGCAATCCGTTGACACGTCGCGCCCCACCGAGTACACTCAGCGTGCGATCTTGAGGGGCGATGGAGCCCGCCCGAGTCGAAACCGACTCGAACCGCCGGACGGCTGATGGCTCCTGCTCGCGATGCGGGCAGGAGCCTTCGCTTTCCTGCCCGCTGCCGAGCGGTTGATCCGTATCGGTCTCAGTGGGAGGCACAGAGATGGAGCACGTCTGGGGGGCGGCCGCGATTTGGATGGCGCTCGCGCTCGTCGCGAGCCTGTTCTCGATCCGGCTCGGGGTCTCGGTCGCGCTGGTCGAGATCGCCGTCGGCGTCTTCGGCGGGAACGTCCTGCATCTCGAAGTCAGCGAGTGGATCAATGTCCTGGCCGGGATCGGCGCGGTGGTGCTGACGTTCCTGGCCGGCGCCGAGATCGACCCGGAGTCGCTGCGCCGGCACCTGAAGCCGAGCCTGGCGATCGGCATCGCCGGCTTCCTCTTCCCCTTCCTCGGCGCCGCGGCCTTCGCGCGCTTCGTCGCCGGCTGGGCGTCCGACTCCTCTTGGATCGCTGGCATCGCGCTCTCGACGACCTCGGTCGCGGTCGTCTACGCCGTGATGGTCGAGACCGGCCTGAACCAGACGGAGCTCGGCAAGCTGATCCTCGCCGCCTGCTTCATCAACGACCTGGGCACAGTGCTGGCGCTCGGCTTGATCTTCGCCGGCTTCGACCGCTGGCTCGTGGCGTTCGTCGCGGTCAGCGCGCTGGTGCTCTGGCCGCTTCCCCGGCTCATGCGCTGGGTCATCCAGACCTGGGGAGGCCGGGTCTCCGAGCCGGAGGTGAAGTTCCTGCTGCTCGTGCTGTTCGCGCTCGGCTGGCTAGCGACCCGTGCCGGGAGCGAGGCGGTGCTGCCGGCCTACCTGATCGGCCTGGTCGTGGCCGGCGTCTTCCAGGAGAGCCGGGCACTCATGCTCCGGCTGCGGACGATCGCCTTCGGGGCACTGACGCCGTTCTACTTCATCAAGGCCGGGCTCTTCGTCTCGATCCCGGCCATTATCTCTGGCGCCGCGCTCATCGGCGCCTTCCTGCTGGTCAAGATGGCCGCCAAGGTGGCCGGAGTCTGGCCGCTGACGCGGATCTTCGCCATGGAGCGGCGCAGCGGCACCTATACGACGCTGCTGATGTCCACCGGCCTGACCTTCGGGACCATCTCGGCGCTTTTCGGCTTGACCAACGGGATCATCGACCAGTCGCAGTACACCGTGCTGGTCACCGCCGTCATCGGCTCAGCCGTCGTCCCGACGCTGATCGCGCAGACCTGGTTCTTGCCGGAAACCGCTCCGGACGGCGCGCGCGAGCCAGGTCGGGCCAGCGTTCACACCCTGCCGGCGATGGAGTCGTCGTCACTGAGCGAAGGAGAAGACTAGCATGCTCTTCCGCAAGATCCTGGTGGGGTTCGATGGTTCCAACGGTTCCTGGGAGGCGCTGCGACGCGCGATCGCGTTGGCGAAGCAGTGCTCCGCAGAAGTGTGGGCGCTCTCGGTGATCGAGATCCCCTACTGGACCGCGGCCGTCGGGGAGGTGGACGAGCAGCGCGCGCTGCTCGAGGAACGCTATCACCAACTGCACGATGAGGCGCGGCGGCTCGCCGCACAGGAGGGAATTGCGCTCCAAACCCTGGTGAAAGCCGGGCACTCGGCCCAGACGCTGGTGAGCTCGGCGCGCGCCGGGGAGTTCGACCTGCTGGTCATCGGCCACAGCGGGCACTCGGGGGTCTGGGGCACCTTCCTCGGCACGACGGCGGACAAAGTCGTCCGCCACGCGCCCTGCACCGTCATGGTCGTGCGCTGGTAGGCGCCCCGCTCGTCAATGCGAGATCATCCAGGGCCGGCCTCTGGCGACGTGGTATTGCGGCTTGGCCTCCGGGTCGTAGGCAGGCAGACCGATCTCCTCGCGCGTCGCGATCCGCGGCTCGTGGCGGCTGCGCTCTTCGCGGGTCAAGCCCTCGACGATCCAGGCCGGGGTGCGCGGGACGTTGGGGCTGGTGAAGACCCGGCGGGCAAGCTCGCCGCAGCGCGGGCAGTGCGCCGGAGCGCTCGCTTGACTGAAGGGTCGGCGGAGCTCGAAGGGGCCGTGTGCCGGGCAGGTGAACTCGTAGAGCGGCATGCTGGCCTCCTCTCCACCTCAGGCTGGTTGCCGTAGCGTACCACACCAGCGTCATGCAAAGCAGAGATTGAATATTCGGTACTAAATATTACAAGAGCCGTGCGCGCATGAAGGACAATGATTGTGTATTCCTTCACATCTGTACGTACTATTGACGAGAAGGATTCAGAGGGCTAAGATGGGCATAGCGCGATCAGTGACGCTTTTCCCTAAATGAAACTGATTCTATCTAGGCTCCCTAGAGAGGTGGTGATGAGCTATGAGGGGTTATTGTCCTCTCTCATGACCAGCCGTCCTCTTCGCTCGCGTGACTCTCCGGGAGGGAACACCATGCCTGATGTCTTGTTCGAGGTCGACCTCACCAAGCCCTGGCCGGAGCAAACTGTTCCCGGTCATAACCGCTGGCACCCCGATATCCCGCCGGTCACCTCTGTGAAACCTGGCGCGGTCTTCCGGATCGAGTGCCAGGAGTGGACCGACGGGCAGATCCGCAACGACGACAGCGCCAACGACGTGCGCGACGTCGACCTGACCCGCAACCACGTCCTGAGTGGCCCGATCGCCGTCGAGGGCGCGGAGCCCGGCGATCTCCTCATCGTCGACATCCTCGACCTCGGCCCCTTCCCCCAGGGCACGAAGACCCCGCACAACTCCCCCACCACCGAGTGGGGCTACACCGGGATCTTCGCCAAGGTCAACGGGGGCGGCTTCCTGACCGACCATTACCCCGATCCCCACAAGGCGATCTGGGACCTGCAGGGGACGACCTACGCGCAGTCCCGTCACATCCCCGATGTCCGCTACGTCGGCATCCCCCATCCGGGACTGATCGGCTGCGCGCCGTCGGCCGAGCTGCTGGCCGAATGGAACCGGCGCGAGGCAGAGCTGATCTCGACCAACCCGAACCGGGTGCCGCCACTGGCGCTGCCCCCACTCGAGACCAACGCGGTGCTCGGCACCCTCAAGGGGCCCGAGTTCGAGCGCGCGGCGAAGGAGGCCGCCCGGACGATCCCACCGCGCGAGCACGGCGGCAACTGCGACATCAAGAACTTGACCCGCGGCTCGCGCTGCTACTTCCCGGTCTACGTCCCCGGCGCCAAGCTCTCGATGGGCGACCTGCACTTCTCGCAGGGCGACGGCGAGATCAGCTTCTGCGGCGCCATCGAGATGGCCGGCTGGATCGACCTGCACGTCGACCTGGTCAAGGGCGGGGTGGCGAAGTACGGCATCACCAACCCGATCTTCCGCACCAGCCCGCTCGAGCCGCGCTACACCACGTACCTGGTGTTTGAGGGGATCTCAGTCGACGAGGCGGGGAAGCAGTACTACCTGGATGCCCATGTCGCCTATCGCCGGGCCTGCTTGAACGCGATCGAGTATCTGAAGAAGTTCGGCTACACTGGCGAGCAGGCATACATCATCCTAGGCTCGGCGCCGGTCGAGGGGCGCATCAGCGGCATCGTCGACATCCCGAATGCCTGCTGCACCATCTACCTGCCGACGGAGATCTTCCAGCGCAATATCCTGCCGGAAGAGCCGCCGACCGCGCCCACCACCGGGCAACTCGCTCGGGCTAGTTGAGGATGTCTCCCACTCCGACGCGTCATCCACTCGCGGGGGCCAGGGGCATGGCTCCTGGCCCCTTCGGTGAGAGGGGGCCGGCATGATCGGGTTCGTGCTCCTCTGGGTCGGCGCCGTCCTCACCCTCAACGGCCTCTGGCTGATGGGCCGGATCGGCGACCGCGAGATCGCGGTGATCAACATCTTTGCCGGCGGCATCGCTTTCCTGGCCGCCGTCGCCTCAGCGTTCCGCTCGGGAGCGGAGATCACTGGGGAAATCGCGTTCGGCGCGCTGGTGCTCCTGTTCGCCTTCACCTACCTGTGGATAGCCATCAACCGGATCTTCCAGCTCGACGGGCGAGGTCTGGGTTGGTACTCGCTCTTCGTGGCGATCACCGCAGTACCGATCGGGATCGAGATCCTGATGGGCGCACAGAAGGCCTGGGACTGGTGGCTGGGCCTCGACTGGCTGGCCTGGGGGGTGCTGTGGTTCTTCTACTTCCTTCTCCTGGTGCCGCGACGACTCACGGCCAACTTCGTTGGTGCCGTCACGCTGCTCGAAGGGATCCTGACCGCCTGGCTGCCAGGCTACCTGATCCTGCGCGGTCACCTGGCGGTCTAACCGGTCTCCCAGCGGCTCAGCGGGCCTCTCGGCTTCGGCCTGCCCGGCTCGCTCTTCGCCCGGCCGCGCTCTTCCACTCACCCGCATGTCCGTGGCCGGCCCTCCACTGGGCCGGCCAACACGTGGCCCGGCGCTCCAGCGCCGCACTGAGCCTCAGCAACGTGATATGTTTTTCTGTCAAGATCCACCGCGCTGCGCGCAACCGTGAGCCGGCCGGGCCGCGGTCGCGCGGTTCACGCTCCTCGCCCGGCTGCGTTAGGATTGGAACAGCCTGAGAGGCACCAGCACCGGCAGGAGATCGCCATGGGTATCAAGGAGCGGCTCAGGACGCACGTCGGACGGGTTCCGAACCCGGTGAGCGAAGCCACCAGGCAGGCGCACGCCCGGGTGCGCGGCGCCGAGGTCACCGTGAGCGTCTGTCCCTACTGCGCGGTAGGCTGCTCCCAGCTCATCTACACCAAGGACGGCCGCATCATCGACATCGAGGGCAACTACGAGAGCCCGATCAACGGCGGCACGCTCTGCCCCAAGGGCGCGGCGACCTACGGGCTGCTGACCAGCCCGCTCCGCGAGACCAAGGTCAAGTACCGCGCCCCCTACAGCGACCACTGGGAAGAGCGCTCGCTCGACTGGGCCATGGAGCGGATCGCCCAGCTCGTCAAGCAGACGCGCGACGCTACCTACGAGGAAACCGACGCGCACGGGGTGCCGGTCAACCGCACGCTCGGCATCGGCCACCTGGGCGGGGCGACCCTCGACAACGAGGAGAACTACCTGATCAAGAAGCTCTGGACCGCTGGCCTCGGCATCGTGGCAGTCGAGAACCAGGCCCGCATATGACACTCCAGCACGGTGCCCGGTCTGGGCGCCCGGCTCGGTCGCGGCGGCGCGACGACGACCCAGCAGAGCCTGGCCGATAGCGACTGTATCGTCATCATGGGCTCCAACATGGCCGAGAACCACCCGGTCGGCTTCCGCTTCGTGCTCAAGGCCAAGACGAAGGGCGCGACCATCATCCACATCGACCCTCGCTTCTCCCGCACCTCGGCCCTGGCCGACATCCACGTGCCGCTCCGGCCAGGAACCGACCTAGCGGTGCTCGGCGGGATCATCAACTACGTCCTCAACAGCGAGCGCTGGAACAGCGATCCCTTCTTCAAGGAGTACGTCACCCACTACACTAACGCGCCGCTCATCGTGAGCGAGCAGTTCAAGGACACCGAGGAGCTCGAGGGGCTCTTCTCCGGCTACGACCCGGAGCGGCGGCGCTATGACACCGAGACCTGGCAGTTCGCCGGCCAGCCCGCGCCGGCCGACCCAGGCGGGCAACCCCAGGCGGGATTCGAGCCCAGCCGCCACGCCACCGGCCAGACCGGCGAGGAAGGGCAAGCCGTCACCGGCGACTACGGCTGCGGCCTGAGCTACCGGGCCGAGGAGGCCGAACAGGATCACGGCCAGACCGCCGAGCCGTATAGCGCGCAGGTCGTGCCGCACGCGCCGCCGCCGGTCGACATGACCCTGCAGCATCCGAACTGCGTCTTCCAGATCGTCAAGCGGCACTTCGCCCGCTACACGCCGGAGCTGGTCGAGCAGATCTCCGGCGTGCCCCGGGACCTCCTGATCACGGTCGCCGAGACGCTGCTCCAGAACTCGGGTCGCGACCGCACCAGCGCCTTCTGCTACGCCGTCGCCTGGACGCAGCACACCATCGGCACGCAGATCATCAGTTGCTGCGCGCTGCTCCAGCTCCTGCTCGGCAACATCGGCCGGCCGGGCGGCGGCATCCTGGCTCTGCGCGGCCATGCAACCATCCAGGGCAGCACCGATATCCCCACCCTCTACAACCTGCTGCCCGGCTACCTGCCGATGCCGAGCACCCAGGCAGGGCATCGCTCGCTCCGCGAGTATTTGGCGGCGGAGCAGTCCCCAACCGGGATGTGGTTCAACATGCCCCGGTTCATGGTCAGCTTGCTCAAGGCCTGGTACGGCGACGCCGCCACCCCGGAGAACGACTTCGCCTACGACCTCCTGCCCAAGATCTCGGGCGACTACTCCTTCGAGGCGATGATCCCGATGATGGCCGACGGGGTGATGAAGGGGCTCTTCTGCCTGGGCCAGAACCCTGCCGTCGGCGGGCAGAACGCCGTGCTGGTACGCAAGGCGCTGGCCAACCTCGACTGGCTGGTGGTGCGCGACGCCTACGAGATCGAGACCGCGGCCTTCTGGTACGACTCGCCGGAGGTGCGGCGCGGCGAGCTGCGGCCGGAGCAGATCAAGACCGAGGTCTTCTTCCTCCCGGCCGCGCTGCCCGGCGAGAAGGAAGGCTCCTTCACCAACACCCAGCGGCTCGTCCAGTGGCACGACAAGGCGGTCGACCCGCCCGGCGACTGCCGCTCCGAGCCCTGGTTCCTCTACCACCTCGGCAAGCGTCTCAAGGAGCTGTACCAGGACGACGATACGCCCAAGGGCCGGCAGATCAAGGCGCTGACCTGGGACTACCCCACCAAGGGCCTTTACGACGAGCCGGACCTCGAGGCGGTGCTCAAGGAGATCAACGGCTTCACCGTCGCCGACGGCAAGCCGGTCAGCAGCTTCCGCGAGCTCAAGGACGACGGCTCCACCGCCTGCGGCTGCTGGATCTACTCGGGCATCATGCCCGAGGAGGGCTATAACCGCGCCCGCAACCGCAAGGGCGACGATAAGGCCTCGCTCGAGTGGGGCTTCTCCTGGCCGAACAACGTGCGCATCCTCTACAACCGCGCCTCGGCCGACCCGCAGGGGCGACCCTGGAGCGAGCGGAAGCGATGGGTCTGGTGGGACCCGGAGCAGGGCCGCTGGACGGGCTACGACGTGCCGGACTTCCCCGTCGACAAGCCACCCGATTACCAGCCGCCGGAGGGCGCCCGCGGGCTCGATGCCCATGCCGGCGACAAGCCGTTCGTCATGCTCCCCGATGGGCGCGGCCGCCTCTTCGTGCCCTCCGGGCTGCTCGACGGCCCGCTGCCGACACACTACGAGCCCTGGGAGTCGCCGGTCGGCAACCTCCTCTATCCGAAGACGCCGCGCAGCCCGGTCGCTCCCATCTTCGAGCGCCCGGACAATCCATACCACGAGATCGGCGACCCCCGCTTCCCGTACGTCATCACCACCTACCGGCTGACCGAGCACCACACCGCCGGCGGCATGAGCCGCACGGTGCCCTGGCTGGCCGAGCTGCAGCCCGAGGGGTTCGTCGAGATCAGCCCGGAGCTGGCCGCCGAGCTGGGGATCGCCAACGGCGACTGGGTGGTAGTGTCGACGCTGCGCGGCGAGGCGGAGGCCCGCGCGCTGGTCACCGACCGGATCCAGCCGCTGATGATCCACGGCCGGAAGGTGCACCAGATCGGCATGCCCTGGCACTTCGGCTACAAGGGCTACGCGCAGGGCGGGATCGCCAACAACCTGTCGGCGCTGATCGAAGACCCGAACTCGCGCATCCACGAGGCCAAGGCGTTCACCTGCAACCTGCGCAAGGGCCGCATCGCCCGGGAAGGAGAGCGCCCGCTATGACCGCGAGGGGACCCCAGGGCAACGGCCGCGCCGGCACCACGGGAGCCCGGCCAGGGGCGCTCGGCTTCCTGACCGACACCACGCTGTGCATCGGCTGCAAGGCCTGCGAGGTGGCCTGCAAGCAGTGGAACCAGCTCCCGATGGACGACTTCGGGTTCACCGGCTACAGCTACGACAATACCGGCGACCTGGGGGCCACCACCTGGCGGCATGTGGCCTTCATCGAGCGGGTGAGCGACCGCGAGGGGCGCCGGCCCACCCGGCTCAAGGCCTTCCAGAGCAACTGGCTGATGATGAGCGACGTCTGCAAACACTGCGTCTACGCCGGCTGCCTGGAAGCCTGCCCCACCGGGGCCATCATCCGGACGGAGTTCGACACCGTCGTCATCCAGCAGGACATCTGCAACGGCTGCGGCTACTGCATCCCGGCCTGCCCCTTCGGGGTGCCGGCGCTCAGCCTCACCGACGGCAAGGCGCACAAGTGCACGCTCTGCTACGATCGCCTCAAGGACGGGCTGGAGCCGGCCTGCGCCAAGGCCTGCCCGACCGACTCCATCCAGTTCGGCCCGGTGGAGCAGCTCATGGAGCGCGCCAAGCGGCGCGTGGCCGATCTGCACGCGCAGGGCGTGACCGAGGCCTACATCTACGGCGACCGGGAGGTCGGCGGCACCGGCGGCATCGAGGGGCTGAACGCCTTCTTCATCCTGACCGCGCCGCCGGAGGTCTACAACCTGCCGGCACAGCCGGAGCTGCCGCAGCGCAAAGTGTTGCCGGCCTTCCTGAGCACGGCGGCGGCCGCGCTCGGGCTGGGGCTGGCCGCGCTGCTCTCGCTGCGGCGGCGGTGACGCGCGGATCGGGGCACAGGGAGCGAGCCAGATGAGCATGGGCTACGAGCGGCGATGGGAGACGCGGCGCCAGCCCGGGGGCTCGGCCGCGGACGAGGCGCGCGACAGCTACTACGGCCTCCCGGCTATCCACAAGCCGCATTGGAAGTGGTCGATCGTCCTCTACTTCTTCCTCGGCGGCATCTCCGGCGCGAGCTACGTGGTGGCCTCGCTCGCCCGGCTCTTCGGCGGGCCGGAGATGCGCCCGGTCGCCCGCGCCGGGCGCTACCTCTCGTTCCTGACCGTGATCCCTACCCCATTATTGCTGATCTACGACCTGGGGCGGCCGGAGCGCTTCCACCACATGCTCCGGGTGCTCAAGCTGCGCTCCCCGATGTCACTCGGCGTCTGGGGGCTGATCGCCTTCAGCCTGTTCTCGGGCCTCAGCGCGCTGATCCAGGCGGCTCAGGACGGGCTACTCGGCCGGCGCGGGCCGGCGCGGCTGCTCCGGGCAATGCCAGATCGGATCATCGGACTGCTCGGCAGCGGGCCGGCCTTCTTCCTCAGCGGCTACACCGGCGTGCTGCTGGCAGCGACCGCTGTTCCGCTCTGGACGAAGAACTTCCTGCTCCTGGGTCCGCTCTTCCTCAGCTCCGCGCTCTCGAACGCCGTCGCGGCACTGTTCGTCCTGCTGACCGCCACGCGGCAGGCCGGCAGCCACGCCCTGGAGCGGCTGGAGCGGCTCGATCGCCTGGCGCTCCTGGCAGAGCTGGCGCTGCTGCTCGGCCTCCGGGCCAACAGCGGCCCGGTGATCGGCCGGCCGCTCGACGAGGGACGTCTTGGCCAGGCGTTCCGCGGCGTGCTGGGGGCCGGCGTTGTGGGGCCGCTCCTCCTCCAGGCGCTCGCCCGCAGGCGCCACAGCGGGATGGCGCAGGCGCTGCGGCTGCTGGCCGGGCTGCTGGTACTGGCCGGCGGCTTCCTGCTCCGCTTCGTGCTGGTCTTCGCAGGCCACCGCTCGGCCGACGACCCGCAGGCCACCTTCGAGCTGGCCCGCAAGCGGTAGCAGGGCAGCCCCTCGCTTCGATCTGGTCTCGGCTTCGTCTCCCGTTCCCCTCGCAGGGGCACGGCGAACGGCCATGGGGAGGGCTTCGACACCCCGATAGGTAATCACCGGTCGTCGATCGCCGATCGCGCCTGCGAGGTATGGCCGGCCCCGCTCACCGGCTCCGGACCTAACGGGCACTTGCCGATCGAGCGGAATCGCATTATCATATCAGCACATGCTGATATGTGCGATCGAGGAGACGGTGCTGCATGCTGCTGCAAGCCAACCCGCGAGCGATCAGCCTCAAGGCGAAGCTCTTCCGCGGCTTCGCCGACCCCTCCCGGTTGGCCATCGTCGAGGCGCTGCGGCGCGGCCCGATGACCGTGAGCGAGATCGCCGAAGCCACCGGCCTAAGCCAGTCGAACGCCTCCAACCACCTGCGCTGTCTGTGGGACTGCGGGCTGGTCGACCGCGAGCAGGAGGGCCGCTTCGTCCGCTACCGGCTCAGCGACGGGCGCATCGACACGCTGCTGGCGCTGGCCGATCAACTGCTGGCCGACGTCGCCAGCGGCGTCTACGCCTGCACCCGCTACGAGCTGCCGGCGGGCCAG
>BEIC01000075.1 GCA_002898875.1 bacterium HR26 | reverse complement strand
ACGATGAAAGGGATCGCCTTCGCGATCGCCGAGGCCATCGACCAGGAGATGGCCGAGCGGCAAGACATCGTGGTGCTGGGCGAGGACGTCACCTACTGGGGCGCGGTCTTCGGCTTCACCATGGGCCTGCATCAGAAGTACGGCCGAGACCGCGTGGTGGACACGCCGATCACTGAGCAGACGTTCTTCGGCATGGCTGTCGGCGCTGCGGCCGTCGGGATGCACCCGGTGGTCTCGCTGATGTTCGTTGACTTCCTCGGCGCCGGCTTCGACCAGATGTACAACCACATGGCCAAGAACCACTACATGTCGGGCGGCCAGTTCGCCATGCCGGTCACGGTGCTCACCGCGATCGGCGGCGGCTACGGCGACGCCGAGCAGCACTCTCAGGTGCTCTACGGCCTGTTCGCCCACGTGCCGGGCTTCAAGGTCGTGGTGCCGTCAACGGCCTACGACGCCAAGGGGCTCACCATCAGCGCGCTGCGCGATCAGAACCCGGTGGTCATCTTCGGCCACAAACTGCTGACCGGCCTGCCCTTCTTGCCGTTCGAAGGCGAGGAGGAGGAGGTCCCCGAGGAGCGCTACACGGTCGAGTTCGGCAAGGCCGCGGTGCGCCGCGAGGGCACCGACCTGACGATGGTCAGCGCCGGGCTGATGGTCCACCGCTGCCTGCGTGCCGCCGAGCGGCTGGCGCAGGACGGCATCGCCGCCGAGGTTATCGACGTGCGCACGCTGGTGCCGCTGGATGCCGACACCCTCGTCGCGTCGGCCCGCAAGACCGGGCGTGTGCTGATCGTGGACGAGGACTACCGCAGCTACGGCATGACCGGCGAGCTGGCCTTCCGCATCCAGGAGGGTGCCTTCGACGCGCTCAAGACCCCGATCCGCCGGCTGGCCGTGCCCGATGTGCCGATCCCGTTCTCGGAGCCGCTCGAGCGCGCGGTGATCCCGAGCGTGGATCGGATCTACGAGGAAGCTCGGGCTCTGGTCGGCGCGCCGGCTCGCGCGACCTAGAAACCTGGACCGGCTAGGAGACGCGAGGGGCGACCTGTAACATGGTCGCCCCTCGGAACGCTCATCGCTCGCGCCTGGATCCCGTCAGCCCTTCTCCTCCGGCTCCGGCGGGCGGATCAGCATGACCGGGACGTTGCCCTCGCGCAAGATATGCTCGGCGACGCTGCCGAAGATCACCCGGCTGAGCCCGCCGCGGCCATGAGTCGCCATGACCACCAGGTCCGGCTGGCGCTCCCGCTCGAACGCGAGGAGCTGCTCGATCGCCAGCCCCTCGAGCACGTGACTCTCGACGCGGATCCCCTCGCTGCGCAGCCGCTCGCTGACCTCGCCCAGGTAGGCGGAGGCGTCGTCGATCATCTGCTGGGCGATCTCGGCGATCACGTCTCCCGAGGCCGCGGCCTGGCCGTGGGCGCCGAGCAGCGCGTAGACCTCGGGCGTCTCGGCGACTCGCACCAGGTGCAGCTCAGCGTCGAACCGCCTGGCGAGCTCGATGGCGTAGGGCAGGGCCGCCTCGGCGAGCGGCGAGCCATCGAGCGGCACCATGATGCTATGGACCGCGGCCGGCTCGCGCCGGGGAAGCCCCGAGCGGATCAGCAGCACCGGCACGCCGGCCCCACGGACGACGCGGTCGGCAACGCTGCCGTAGAGCCAGCGCCCCACTCCGCCCCGACCATGGGTCGTCATCACGATGGCCGGGTCTGCGAGTTCCTGTGCCAGATCGATGATCTCGGCCGCCGGGTGCCCGTAGCGCACGCTGAGCTGCACGCGATCGCTGAGCCGCCCAACCAGGCGCGAGAGGTACTCGCGCGCTTCGGCCGCCTCATCTGGCGGCGCGTCGATCGGCACGACCCGCACCAAGTGGAGAACCGCGCCTGTCTTCTCGGCGATGGCCTTCGCGTAAGGGAGTGCCGCCTCCGCCAGCTCCGAGCCATCGAGCGGGACCAGCACCGTGCCGAACATCGTTGTCTCCCGTCGCTTCCGTCCGAACCGATCATCTCGTAGCATGGTACCATGGCGACGCTTCCGCCTCGGCAGAGCGCGTCCCCACGATGGAACGCGCTCAAGTCTGATGGCATCGAGGCCACGGCATGGTCGCTCGGCGATGACGCGGCGGCAGGTAGCGGGAGGGAACGATGGTGCAGGCAACGGCCCGTATTCCGGTGTCCACGCTCCAGCAGTTCGTCACCGACCTCTTTCTCCGGCTGGGGCTCACTGAGGAGGAGGCGGCGATCACTGCCGATGTCTTGCTGGCGGCCGATATCCGTGGGCTCGATTCCCACGGGTTGGCGCGTATCCCGATGTACGTCAACCGGATCCGGAGCGGGCTGGTCAACCTCAGGCCCAACTTCCGGGTGATCGCTGAGACGCCGGCAACCATCGCCTTCGACGCCGACAACGGCATGGGCCACCCGGCTGCCTATCGTGCCATGCGCCGCTGCATCGAGAAGGCCAAAGAGATCGGCCTCTGCATGGCGACGGTCCGCCAGAGCAACCACTTCGGCATCGCCGGCTACTACGCGACGATGGCGCTCGAGGAGCCGGGACTCTGCGGCGTCGCGATGACGAATGCGACGCCGCTCGTCGTGCCGACCAACGCCCGCGAGCCGTACCTGAGCACGGCGCCGATCGCGGTTGCCATCCCGGCCGGCAAGGAGCGGCCGTTCGTGCTCGACATGGCGACCAGCACGGTGGCCTGGGGTAAGATCGAGATCGCCCAGCGAGAGGAAAAGCCGATCCCGGCCGGCTGGGCGCTCGACCGCAACGGGGAAGTCACTACCGACCCCTTCGCCGCCGTGGCGCTGACGCCGCTGGGCGCGTTTCCCGAGCTACGCAGCCACAAAGGGTACGGCCTGGCGCTGTTCATCGAGGTGCTCTGCGGGCAGCTCGCCGGCGCCGCCTGGGCCAAGTACGTGGCCGGCTCGCGCGGGGAGCCGCGTCCTTCGAACACCGGGCACGCATTCCTGGCCTGGCGGATCGACGCCTTCCGCCCGCTCGACGACTTCCTGGCACATATGGACGAGATGCTGCACGAGCTGCGCACCGCCCAGCCCGTCGTCGGGGCTGAGCGCGTGCTGGTGCCTGGCGACCCCGAGTTCGAGGCGGAAGCCGACCGGCGGGCCAACGGGATCCCGGTGCACCCCAAGGTGCTCCAGGAACTCCGGGTCATCGCCACTGAGCTCGCGATGCCGGCGCCGTTCTAGCCTCGACCTGGTTCGCTCCGGCGGGTTCTGGAAAGCCCTTCAGATCGAGAAAAAGAGCGACCGGTAGCGGTCGGCGAGCCGTTGATCGCCGTAGGCGGTGCCGGCGCGCATCCGTCCGAAGGCGGTCAGGACGAGACTCCCCGGGTCGAACTCGAACACGGTCGGCACGTTCAGCTCATCGGGCGGGCATGGCTCGTAGGAGTAGCCGCTCGCGGTGACGGTGACGCGCCAGGTGCCGCCGTTCCGGCCGGACACCCGGAAGCCGACCTGGATCGGCTCCGAGCCGACCCGCTCGGTATCCGTCGTCACCTGCCACAGGATGAACATGAACGGCGCGAGGAAGTCGGCCACGTCGCCCGGCAGGCCATTGGGCAGGCCGAGTCCCTCGCGAATGTCCCAACCGTGCACCCCATAGTCCATGAGCTGGAAGACAGGGTAGATGAACGCCGGCAGCGGGCCCATATAGGCGTGCGGTACCTGCAGCCCAATCCACTCGTCGGCGCTCAACCCCTCGAAGATCGCCATTACCCGCTCGAAGTCGTCGCGCAGGCGCCGAAGCAGCTCAGCCTGCGGCACCGGGCGGAAGGCTCGCGCTCGCTCGTCGAGCCGCTTGGCCATCACGCGCAGCCCGAGGGCCGGCTCCGCCTGGCCGCCGCTGCGCGCGATGTCGAAGGCCTTCAGGTAGCCCTCGGTCACATCGACCATATGGCCGACGATATCCCGTACCTGCCAGTGACCGCAGGCGGTCGGCGCCTCCCAATGCTCCGGGCGCTCGGCCAGCTCCATAACGCGCCTGGCCTCTTCGCGCACTACGCGCAGGAGCCGATCCTTGTTACTGTAGTTGGTGGCATCCCACTGGGCGCGGTCCGGAACCTGCTCGACAGTTGCCATGGGACCCTCCCTTTCGACGAACGGGCCACCGAGGACGTGCTGTGACTTCCGCGGCGCCAGCCGGATCGTACGGCTAGTCGCTGTGGTGGGAATCACACGCTCATGTTAGCGTTGAGGGGAGCATTTGACAACTGGCGAATCGCCTGAAGGTTGATCACGCTCTACCTCCCTACCCCCTTGCCCTCTCGCAGCGCGCGCTGAATTGCGAACAATGCGCATGCTGCCGTCTCGGCGGGCCCAGGACCAACGTCCGCTGAAGCGGGCTGGACGCCTTCCTTGATGGGAATGCCCACCCCCTGGCCTCGCAGCCGGCTTGAGCCGGCTTTTGGAGGTGAGCGCGGGCTTTAGCCCAGCGCGCAGTGAAGCGTGCGCAATTCAGCGCAGCGCGGGAGAGAAGGAGGTGAGGTGCCTCGCGCCGAGCCGGCGCGCGCCTAGCGCGCGGACATGCCTCGCATCTCTTGGCCGGCCGGCTCGCGTGCGGCATGCTGTGCCACGAAGCGGGCTCGGCTGGATACCGTCGGGCGAGCACGCGATTGGAAAGGAGGAGCTATGAGCAGCGGCGCGCGAGGGTTTGGACTAGCAGCGACGTCGCCGGCCGCCGTGATCCGGGCAGCGGCGGCCGCGGCCGAGGGGCACGGCTATCGAACCTTCTGGGTCAACGACACGCCGGACGGCGACGGGCTGGCCGCGCTGGCCGAAGCGGCGACCGTCACCGAGCGGATCGGCCTGGGGGTTGGGGTCATCCCGCTGTCTCGGCGCACACCGGAGAGCATCGTCGAGCAGGTGCGCCGGCTTGGGCTGCCGCTTGACCGGCTACGGCTCGGCGTCGGCAGCGGGTCGGGGCCGGGCGCGCTGCGGCGGGTACGACAGGGCATCCGGGCGCTCCGGGAGGCGTTGCCAGTGGAGCTGGTCGCGGCGGCGCTGGGGCCGAAGATGTGCCGCCTGGCCGGCGCGGAGGCCGATGCCGTGCTGCTCAATTGGCTTACGCCCGAACACGCGCGCGTCTCCGCCGGCTGGCTGCAGGAAGGGGCCGAGCAGGCCGGGCGGCCGCGGCCGAAGCTCTATGCCTACGTGCGCGTCGCCATCGGCGCGGCGGCGATCCGGCGGCTCGAACAGGAAGCCGCACGCTACGAGCGCATCCCAGGCTATGCCGACCACTTCGCCCGCATGGGGGTGAGCGCCAGGCAGACGGCGATCGCGGTGGAACACCCGGAGGAACTGCCGGCGGCGCTCCAGGTGTGGCACGGTGTGCTCGACGAGCTGGTGGTTCGGGCTATCCCGGCGGCCGATACTGAGGAGCAGGTGGTGGAGCTGGTGCGGGCAGCGGCTCCCGGAGCTCTCGCAAGGTAGCCCCTCTCAGTCGGCTGCCCGTCTCAGACGAGCAGCGGCGAGACTCTCCTCCGAATGGGAACCTCCGGCGAGTGTGCGTTGTAGTGAGGGTGGGCAGTCGAGGTTGTCTACCGACGGAGGTTCGCCATGACCCGCCGCGTCCGCTCGCTCGTTGCCGTCGTCCTGATCCTGTCGCTCGTCGCCGGGCTGGGCATCGTCGCCGCGATGGCCGCCGGCAACCGCGAGCGTGAGGAGACTGTGGCCGGGGTAGAGCCGGTCACAGTCCCCGATACGCTGCTCTTCAGTACCTATGATCAGCAGACCGGTCGCTCGTCGCTGGCCGCTCTGGTGCCAGGGCATCGACTGCCGCAGCCGATCCTCGAGACAGCCGGCTTCTACCCGCCCACAGACGCGGCGATCTCCCCGGACGGTAACCAGTTCGTCGTCCGCCAGGTCGAGGAGATCGGAGGCAGGCAGGTCGGCACGGTGATCGCGCTCGCGACCGACACGCTCGAGACGCAGTGGCGTGCTCAAGTAATGGAGCTGGCGACCCCGGCCGGTGCTATGACGCCGAACTCGGGGCCGATCGACGAGCGGCCGCAGCTCATGCTCGACAGCGTGGCCGCCACCGCCGACCGTGTCTACGTGGCTGGCCACGTGTGGCAGGCGGCGGACCCGATCACGATCACCGTGCTGGATCGCGTGACCGGTGCGGAGGTCGCGCGCTGGGCGGTCGATACCGGAGGGCGGGCGCCAGGGTTCGCCCGCCTGCTCGCCTCCCCTGACGGCGCGAGCCTCGTGGTCCTCGCCTCGACCTGGGATACGCTCCCGAGCGACCAGGACCCCGATGGTGAAGAGGGGCCAATCCTCTACGCCCGGCTGCGGCTCCCTCAGGGCACCGTCGAGGCGCGCACGGTCGTCGAAGCGCAGCCGGGGACAGTACCGCTGTGGGACGGCCGGCCGACACCGGACGGTCGCTGGCTCTACGGTGTCGTCAACCAGAGCGCGCGCCGCGTCTCCGTGAACTTCCTCGATCTGACGAGTGGCGCGATAGGGCCGTCGCTCGACCTCGCCTCCAGCGAGCAGGCCGACTACTTCCCCTACGAGCATGTCGTCTCGCCCGACGGGCGCCGGCTCTATGTCCTGGCGCCGACGACCGGCGAGCTGGCGATCATCGACCTGGAGCGCCAGCGGATCGAAAGGAGGGTCGCCATCGAGAGGGAAGCTGAGCCGGCGGACACGTCGCGGCTCGAGCGCCTCCTCACCGCGCTGCGCGGCCTGCTCGTGCGAGAGGCCGCGGCCAAGTTCTCCTTCGCCAGCGGCGGCATGCAGCTCTCGCCGGACGGGAGCCGGCTCTACGCGATCGGGTTCCAAGGCGAGGGGTACCAGGCCACGGTGAACGGGATCTGGGTGATCGACACGGCGTCGTGGCGCATCGCCGGTCACTGGTTGCCGGGCACGAGCCCGGGTGGCATCTACCTCAGCCAGGACGGCCGCTACCTCTACGCTCCGCGCTGGCGCACCAATAGCTCTCAGATCGAGCTGGGCGTACTCGATACCGCTACCGGTGTCGAAGTCTTCACGGTGCCGATCGGGACGCCGGATGTGACCACGCTGGCGGAGATCTACCGCCGCACCTTCGGCCGTGCCCCCGCCAGCGGTACGCTCCCTTCGAGCGCTCCGGCCGACGTCCGACCGATCGCCGCGCTGACGGCGTCGGCCGACCCGGCCAGCGTGTTCGTTGGCCACCCAACGACGATCGAGGCGCGCTTCGTCGACCCGGTAACGGGTGGGCTGCTCCGCCAGGGACAGGGTGGTGTCCGCTACGACCCGCCTGATCGAGTAATCGCCGCGCTGGCCTACCGCGGCTCGGACAACCCCGTGACCGTCGAGCTGGAGCCGGCCGGCTACGCGCGCTACCGAGGGCAGGTCGCGCTGGCAAAGGCTGGCCCCTGGACGCTCACGGTCGTCGCCGAGCGCGATGACTCCTTCGACAGTCGCGCCTACCGGACGGCGGCCGTGACTGTGCTGCCGACGTTCGACGGCACCGACGGGCGCGCCTACGTGCTGCGGATCACGACCGACCCGGAGCAGCCGGTCGCGCACCAGCGCACGCTCTTCCGCCTCGCGTTCGTGGACGCCGAGACCGGGAAGCCGCTTCCAGCGGAGGTCACGATCGCCGATGGCTCACCGTCCGGGGTGTTCACGCCCCTCGTGAGCTTTTACCTCGGGGTGGACGGCGGAGCGACCACCGGCCGGTTCGAACCGGTCGGACACGGTGTCTACGAGGGCCATGTCACGTTCTGGGAAGCGGGCACCTGGTGGGTCGAGGTGAGCATGCGGCACGCCGACGGCAGCGTCGTGCCGGTCATGGTCGGCGCGATCGGGGTAGGGAAGCAGTGAGCCGTCTTGGTCGCGGGTGTGATTATCTCTTGGGCTCATCCGGCCAGCGAGGGGGTACAGGCCACTCTATGCCCCGCCGTATCCATCGCAGGCTCCCCGTGCTCGGATAGCGGCTGGTGCTGGTTATGTACCTCCCAGCAATTGCTGGATCTGGTCGAGGTGCTCGCGGTCGTGCTGGATCAGATCTTCGATAATGTCCTCGATCGTGATCTCGTCCCGCGTTTCGTGGATAGCCTTTCGATCCCAATCCTTGGGGGCCAGGTTCATCAGCACCGAGAGCGTCTCGCCGCGCTCATGCCCGAAGGCGTCGAGGACCTCTTGCAGGCTGCGGCTCGCGTAGTCGCCTGCCCGCGCCAGCTCGAGCTGGTTCATGGCCCGGAAGTAGGGCGTGTCCTCGGCCAGCATCCGCACGATCCGCTCGCGGGACAGTCGCTCCGCGTCGACCATATGGGCGATGACCTCGATCGGCCCCCAGTCCTCGTTCGATCGTTGAGTGGGGAGTTCCCGGCCCTCGACGAGGCTCTGGAGACGCCTCGGCGTCTCGGCGAGAAGATCGATGAGTTCGCGGTATGCATCCAGCATGAGCTGCTCGCTTCCGATCGGTGGGCCGATGAGGCGAAGCCGGTACCACAGGTGCCACATTGTAGCGTCGGGCCGGCTTCGCATGAATTCGTGCACCCTCAGCTACACCATCGAGATGCGCTTGACCTCTACGGTAACATCTGCCAGGAGGCGCGTCAAATCCGGCTCTCGTGGTCTATATCGGCCAACATCGCCCGGAGCACGCGCTTCAGAGAGCGATCTGGCGCACACCGAAGCGAGTACGTAACTCGTCTTTGTGCCGAGCGAGAACGGCTCGAATATCTGCCAGGCTCTTCATCGTTCGCCAGACAGTTGGAGGGTCTCAGCGCGGCTCATCCGGCCCAGGCTGGCCATCGGTCAGGTGCCAGGTGATCCCGAACGGGTCGCGGAACACGAATGAGTGGTGCCGGTCCTCGCTGACCGCGTATCCCCGCGCCAGCGCCACACCGCGGAGCTCGACCAGCGACTCCGAGGCGACCCGCAGGCTGATGTGCTGGAGCCGCGGCTCGATGAACACCGTGCCCCGTCCGGCCGCCTGGATTAAGAGCGCCAGCGGCCCGTTGCGGAGGTAGCAGTACTCCGGGTAAATCCCCTGCCGCAGCCCGGCGTCCCAGTCGAAATCGGCGGGCAGGAACTCCCAGCGCTCGCCTGTCCGCCGGGCCCGGAAGATCACGTCCATGCCGAAGAAGTCGTGGTAGAACGCCTCGGCCCGGCGGATATCGGCGACGCGGATGGCGATGTGCTCCACTGCCTCGATCGCCAGCCGGCGCTCGGCCGGCAGGAGCGGGCCGCCCTCAGGCACCGGCAGGCCGTACGGCAGCGGCGCCGGGACAGCGACCGCCTGGACCGCCGGCGGTTGCGCGGTCGGCTGCTCGCGCTCGGACATCGTGGCCGTCTCCCTCCGCTCCCCTCACGCGCTCAACGGTACCAGCTCATCGTGCTCAGAACCTGGTTGCCGAGCAGGCCGAGCTGGACCTCATGCTCGGTGCCGGCATGCTCTGGATGGTACTCGAACCGGGCGCGCTCGAAGTACTGCACCGTATAGGTCTTGCCGTCCTCTGGATTGACCTCGCTCAGCTCGCCGCTGATCGGATAGCCGAAGATGGCCAGCCCGCCGTGCTCCTCCCAGTAGCGCTTGAAGGCGCCGCTGAGGTACTGGCCGGTCTCCGGGAAGTAGACGCGGTTGGGATCGGGCGGCTGATCGGGGCTCGGTGGCGGCTGCCGCTCGAACTGGCGTCCCCGTGCCACGTACCAGCCGAGCAGGCCGAGCTGCACCTCGTAGGGAGTCCCGCGGAATTCCGGCCAGTACTCGAAGCGCGCGCGCTCGAAATACTGCACCGCCCGGCCGGCGACGAAGAACACCTCGGTCTTCGGATAGCCGAACAGCGCCAACCCGCCGTGGTCGAGCCAATAGCGCAGGAAGGGCCCGCGCAGCGTGTGCCCGGTCTCGGGGAAGTACCAGACGTCCGAGCCGGCGTCGGGTGGTGGGGGAACTGGCGCGGTGGGCAGCATCTCCGGCCGCGCCAGCGACTGGTAGACCATGTAGGCCGGCTTGCGCGGCCACGGCGTCGCCTCGCGGCCGTAGCGGAAGGCCGAGTCGCGCAGCCGGACCAGCCCCCAGTTGGCGTAGGCGTGGCCGTCCCCGAAGTCTTCGTACTTGAACCAGAAGACGCGGTCGATGAACGGGGTCTCGTCGCGCAGCCGGGTGTAGACCTCGCGCAGGAACTCGGCCTGCTCCAGCTCCTGCTGAGTCGGATCCATGATGCCGGAGACCGACCACTCCGGTGGGGCAGCCGGGTAGCCGATCTCAGTCACCCAGACCCCGGAGGTGTCGCCGTATTCCGTCTGGAGGGCGCGCAGCCGCCGGAGGTCGGCCAGCGTTTCCTCCGGTGGCAGGTTGTACGGGTGGATCGAGATGCCGTCCCAGGGATAGCGCCCGGTACGCTGCACGTAGTCTCGTACCGCCGACGATTCGTAGACCGCGCGCAACCAGTCGAGGTGATCGGTCTGGCCGCTCTCGCGGTCGTGGAGCAGGGAACCGGCCACGAACTGCACCGATGGGTGCGCTGGCTTCACCGTCTCGTAGAGGTCGACCGCGATGCGGCCGTAGATCTCGGGGTTGACGGCCTTCTCCCTGCCCAGCGTCTCCCAGTGCAGGATCTGGTTCGCGTTCGGCTCGTTCAGGATCTCGATCCCGCCGAGCCGGTC